>JAOUGY010000466.1 GCA_029865445.1 Acidimicrobiia bacterium
GACCGAACGGCGGGACCTGGTCCGGGCAGCCATTCTCCACGATGTCGGCAAACGTCACGTTCGTCTCGGCGCCGTCGGAAGGGTGCTGGCTTCGGTGGTCACGAAGCTCGGACTCCCCGCCCGCGGTGCGATCTCTCTGTACCGGCGCCACGGCGAGATGGGGGCGCAGGAGCTGGAAGAGACGGGGGCTGAAATGCTCGTGGTTGACTTCGTACGACATCACCACGGTGACCGCCCCCCGACCGTGAGCCAAGCCGACTGGGAAGTGTTGGTGGCGGCGGATCACGCTCGGGTGAGGCGGGGCCAGTATTCTGCCGGCGGGCGATCAGGTGCGTCAGCATGACTTATCACGTCAAGACAGCCGTGTTCGAGGGTCCTCTCGATCTGCTGCTTCAACTGATCACTCGACACCAGGTGGACGTCACGGCGGTGAGCCTCACCGACCTCGTATCGGAATACCTGACCTACCTCGAGGACATGAGGAGCCTCGACCTCGACGTCACCAGCGAGTTTCTGCTCATCGCCGCCACTTTGATCCAGTTGAAGGTCCGCCACCTGCTCCCCGACGACGCCGAGGTGGATCTCGACGAAGAGCTCGCGCTCATGGAAGAACGGGACCGACTCCTGTCGCGGCTGTTGATGTGCGTCACGTTCAAGGATGTCGCCGCCGTCCTGTCCGCTCGATTGCAGGTTGCGAATCGATTCGTGCCTCGGAACGCCGGGCTCGACCAGAAGATCGCCCCGCGGCCCGTGGAGATCTCCATCCCGGTCGATGCACCGGGCCTCCACCGGATCGCCGAGAAGGTGTTCACCGAACGGCCGAGTGAACCCGATCTGGACCATCTCGACCTCGATCTTCCATCGGTCCAGTCGGCCATCGAAGAGCTGAGGGTCCGGGTCAGCGAAGCCGTGGACACGACATTCGAGTCTCTCGTGGAACATTGCACCCGGAAGGTGGAGGTCGCCGCCTACTTTCTCGCTCTTCTGGAGCTGGCCCGCTGGGGACTCGTGGAGCTCGCTCAGAACGACTGGCTCGCCCAGATCGAAGTCCGTCACAGACCGGACTCCGACAACGGACCGATCCAATCGGAGTGGGCGACGTGACGCCGCTCGCAGCGCTGGAGGCCATTCTGTTCGTGACCGAGACACCGGTACCGGTTCGGGAACTCGCCGA
The DNA here is from genome assembly GCA_029865445.1 of Acidimicrobiia bacterium. Classification (GTDB taxonomy): domain Bacteria; phylum Actinomycetota; class Acidimicrobiia; order Spongiisociales; family ZC4RG35; genus JAOUGY01. Next base: position 1,175 of record JAOUGY010000466.1, read on the forward strand.
GGTTCTCGAAGTCTCCACCGATGAGGTGGAGCGTCTCCTCGGCGAGCTCTCGTCGACACTCGAGGACCGGGGGAGCGGCGTGCTGATCCGCCAGGCCGGCAACGGGTGGCGGATGTACTCCCGCCCCGACACCTACCCCTACCTCGAGCGGTTCTCACAGTCGGCGACGGCCCGAAAGCTCTCGGCGGCCGCCCTCGAGGTCTTGGCCGTCGTGGCCTATCGCCAGCCCGTGTCGCGCGGCCAGGTCGCAGAGATCCGTGGTGTCGACTCCGATTCGGCTTTGCGAACTCTGGAACGCCTCGGGTTCATCGAAGAGGCCGGACGCCTCGCCCTCGTCGGAAATCCCGTTGTCTACAAGACCTCGGATCTGTTCCTCGAGAAGATGGGGCTCAACGGTCTCGATGAGCTGCCTCCGCTGGCAGATCACGTGCCGCCGGCGTCGGTGGTCGAGGTTTTGGAGAACACGTTCCGGCCTGAGCAGCCCGAGGCGTGACCCAACCGATTCGCGTACAGAAGGCGATCGCCAACGCCGGGCTGATGTCGAGACGAGCAGCCGAGGACCTCGTTCGACAGGGGCGGGTCACGATTGACGGCGCCCCGGCGGTCCTCGGTGATCGAGTGGAACCGGGGGTCGCCGACGTCCGCGTCGACGGCAAGCGGCTTCCCGTCGCACCGGGACACGTGAGCTATCTGTTGTACAAACCTCGCGGAGTCGTGACCACATCGTCCGACACGCACGGCAGGAAGACCGTTCTCGACCTGGTTCCACCGTCACCGCGGGTCTGGCCCGTGGGCCGGCTGGACATGGACAGCGAGGGTCTCATCATCCTCACCAACGACGGCGTCCTCACGAACCTGGTCACCCATCCGAGCCATGAGGTCACGAAGACCTACCTGGTTCGGGTGGAAGGGCACGCCGGGACCGGTGCCATGCGACGACTGGTGTCTGGCGTGAAACTCGACGACGGGCCGGCTCAGGCCGTTTCGGCTCGGGTACTCGATCACAACCGCCACGGCACCCTCATCGAAGTCGTGATGGGAGAGGGCCGCAACCGGGAGGTGAGGCGGATGTGTCAGGCCGTCGGCCACCCCGTTACATCTCTGGTGCGCACCCGCATCGGACCTCTCGGTGACAGAACGCTGGTCCCCGGTTCATGGCGAGTGTTGTCGCCTGACGAGGTCAGGACCCTGTACGCCACGGCTCAAGGCTGAGGCGTGGGGTTTCCATTGCAGTCCAGCCCTTCCCCGGGCCTGTAGCGGGCGACGACAGAGTCCTCGAGAGTCGTGCCGTCCGGGTATGTCCGCGCCCGGAATGTTTCCACGTCCGTACACCGGTTGAATGGTCGCTGATCCTGGCCGGTTTCCTCGACCTCGATGTGCCGCGTGGAGTAGATCGACACCGTTATGGACGTATCGGTGTACGTGGGCCACAGCAACACGGGATAGAGAGTGCTGTTCGTGATGACGAGATCGGGTTTGGGGAACGAGAGCGTCGCCTCCCGCCCGTAGGGGTACCGCGAGATGTAGATGGAGTGGCTCTGGTATTCGTCCAGGTCCAGCCC
>JAOUGY010000001.1 GCA_029865445.1 Acidimicrobiia bacterium
ACTGGGGACTGGGGACTGGGGACTGGCGACTGGCGACTGGCGACTGGCGACTGGCGACTGGCGACTGGCGACTGGCGACTGGCGACTGGCGACTGGCGACTGGCGGCTATTCCCGAAGCTGCTCGAGGAGGGTCACGACCTCTCGTGGTCCGTCGACTCGGAATCGGGCCGCCGTCGGCCCCGGTCCGACCTTCACTCCCACGTCGATCGGCCCCAAGCCGGCAAACACCGTCTCGTCGGTTGTGTCGTCCCCGGCGAAGAACACGGCGTCGGCGGCGCAGCGGCTTCGCAGTTCCGCCACCGCCAGGCCCTTGTCGACGGCGACAAACCCGACGTCGACGACCCGCTTGCCAAACGTCACCTCGGGGTGCCCGGCCAGCGCCCGGGCTGCGTCGGCGACCACCGCCGACTCGTCCTCGACGGCTCGGGTGTGCAGCACCAGGGAGAGCTCCTTGGCTTCGACCCAGGCTCCGGGATGCCGGGCGGCTACGCCGTCGAGCAGTGCGGCCATCTCGTCGTAGCCTGCCGGTCGATCCACGCTGACGCCGTCCCAGGCCGCACCGTGCTCGCCGACGAGGGTCAACCCGGGGATCGGGATCAGTCGCCGCAGGTCTGCGAGTCGGCGCCCCGAAACAACGGCCACCGTGATACCCGACGTTCCGGCGAGCCTCGCCAAGGCTTGAAGCGCCCCAGGAGTCGGGACCGCCGCCGCGGGGTCGCTCACGATCTCGGACAGGGTTCCGTCGAAGTCCACCACCACGAGCAGGGGTCGGGGCAGCCGCGCCACGGCATCGCCGACACTCATCCCAGAACTGAGTCCAGACACCGTTCGGCCCATCCGTAGACGTCCCAGCGCGTCACCGCCCGCCGGAGATACCGCATCCGGTCCCGCTGCTCGCCCGCTCCCAGCTCGATCGCCCTCTCGATGGTGTCGGCGAGGCCGTCGAGGTCGTACGGGTTCACGACGAGGGCACGATCGAGTTGTTCGGCCGCTCCGGCGAACTCGGACAGAACCAGTACGCCGGTGCCGTCGACCCGACACGCTATGTATTCCTTGGCAACCAGGTTCATCCCATCGCGCAACGGGGTGATGACCATCACGTCGGCGGCCCGGTAGTAGGCCACCAGCTCCTCGCGGGCGAGGCTGCGATGGAGGTAATGCACCGGCACCCAGTCGCGGCGACCGAACTCGCCGTTGATCCGTCCCACCAGCAGTTCGATCTGGTCGCGGATGATTTGATACTCCTCCACGCCTGCACGCGAAGGGACGGCCACCTGGACGAACGTCACCTGGCCGCGGAGATCGGGGCGCCGTTCCAGCACGGTTTGAAACGCCCGCAGCCGGAGGTCGATGCCCTTGGTGTAGTCGAGCCGATCGACACCCAACATGAGGTGGCGTGGTGATCCCAGTTCTCGCCGGAACCGAACGGCGGCATCGGCGATCTCGGGCGACCCCGCCAACGCCTTGAACTCGGCCGTGTCGATCGAGATGGGAACCGACTCCACGGTGATGGTGCGGCCCTGCCACGACAGCTGTCCCGCGGGGCCGGTTGCAGTCGAGAAGACCCTGGCCGCCCGCGCGAAGTTTCGGGCACTCTGACGAGTGTGAAAACCGATGACGTCGGCGCCGAGGAGGCCGGCGATGATCTCACGCCTCCACGGCAATCGGCCGAAGATCTCGACCGGAGGGAAGGGGATGTGCAGGAAGAACCCGATCCTCCGATCGGGCGTCGCGGCTCTGAGCATGGCCGGAACAAGCTGCAGTTGATAGTCCTGGACCCAGACCGGTTCGTCGACTGCGGTCTCCGAGATCACCGCGTCCGCGAATCGTTGGTTCACCACCACATAGGGCCGCCACCAGTGCCTGTGCATCTCCACCGGCCTGATCGCGTCGTGATAGAGAGGCCAGATGGTCCCGTTGCAGAAGCCCTCGTAGTAGTCGGTGAACTCCTCGGCAGAGATCGTCACCGGTACCTGGCGGATCCCTTCGAGACGAAACGGCTCCTCTTCACGGTCGGCGATGCCCGGCCAACCCACCCACGCCCCCCGTCTGTCCACGAGGATGGGAGCGAGGGCCGAAACGAGGCCTCCGGGGCTCGGAGCCCAACGGTCGGCGATGTCGTCCCAGGCCACCGGCAACCGGTTGGCCACGACGACGAGTCCCCCTCGCTGTGGCTGCATACTCCCGACCATACCCAGAGTAGGCTCAAATCCAATTTCGACCCCCCGGGACCATGGAGATCTTCGACGACGTCCTCGCCGCCATCGGCAACACACCCCTCGTCCGACTGGGCAGACTGCATCCCCCCGGAAACCTCGTCGCCAAAGTCGAGTACATGAACCCCGGCGGTTCGATCAAGGAGCGGATCGCCGTTTCGATGATCGACGCCGCCGAGCGGGACGGGCTGCTCGAGGCAGGCGGGACGATCATCGAGCCGACGTCTGGTAACACCGGTGTGGGCCTGGCCCTGGTCGGAGCGGTGCGAGGGTACCGGGTGATCTGCACCGTCCCAGACAAGGTGTCACAGGCCAAGATCGACCAACTGGCGGCCTACGGGGTCGAGGTCATCGTCACACCCACCGAGTTGCTCCCCGAGGACGACGACTCCTATTACGGCGTGGCCCGGCGGCTCACCAGCGAGATCCCGGGGGCGTTCAATCCGAACCAGTACGCCAATCCCGCCAACCCTGCCGCCCATGAGGCGACGACGGGCCCAGAGTTGTGGCGTCAGACCGAGGGTCGGCTCGACGTCCTCGTGGCAGGGGTGGGTACGGGCGGCACGATCACCGGATGCGCCCGTTATCTGAAACCGCTCAAGCCCGAGATCGAGATCGTGGGGGCGGACCCGGAAGGTTCCATCTATTCGGCGGGACCCGACGACGAGATCCACCAGTACTACGTCGAGGGAGTCGGTGAGGACTTCTATCCGGACACCGTCCAACTCGACCTGATCGACCGGTTCATCAAGGTCGCCGATGCCGAGTCGTTTGCCATGACGCGCCGCCTCGCCCGCGAGGAGGGATTGCTCGTGGGCGGTTCGTGCGGAATGGCGGCCCATGCGGCCCTCGAGGTGGCCCGCGAGGACGACTCGCGGCTCGTGGTGGTCATTCTCCCCGACTCGGGTCGTGGCTACCTCGAAAAGGTGTTCAACGACACCTGGATGTCAGAGCACGGTTTCTGACCCAGTTCGGTCAAATCGAAGCGAGAGCCTTGTCGAGGTCTTCGATGAGATCTTCGACATCTTCCATGCCGACCGACAACCGCACCAAGCCGTCGGTGATTCCCGCGGCCAACCGTGCATCGCGCGGCATGTCACCGTGGGTCATGGTCACCGGGTGCGTGATCAGGGATTCCACCGACCCCAGGTTCTCGGCCAGCGACCACAACTCGACCGCACCCATGAGGTCTTTGCCGGCCTGCACACCGCCGACCACCTCGAACCAGGCCATGGCCCCGAATCCACTGGCTTGACGCTGGGCGAGGTCGTGTTGCGGGAACGACGCCAGGCCCGGATACCCGACCCTCTCGACCTTCGGGTGTGACTCGAGGAACGTGGCGACGGCCATCGCGTTCGCCGACTGCCGATCCATGCGCTCCGACAGCGTCTTCGTGCCCTGGAGTGTCAGCCAGGCCACCTGCGGCGACATGATGAGACCCATCGACTTCATGATGAACCGGAAACGTTCGTCCAGGGCAGGATCGGCGGCAACCACGGCTCCACCGAGGGTGGCGTTGTGTCCGTCGAGGTACTTCGTAGTGGCGTGCACGACGACGTCGGCCCCCAACTCGATAGGGCGCTGGTAGTACGGACTCAGGAACGTGTTGTCCACGGCGTGAACGACACCGGCAGACGACGCTATCTCGGATATGGCTGCCAGATCGGTCAGCTTGAGTGTCGGATTCGCCGGGGTCTCTGTGAACACGAGTTTCGTCTCGGCTCTCATGGCAGCCTCGACCACCTCCGGTCGGGAGGTGTCGACGAAGGAGAATTCGACACCGAACCGGCTCAACACCTGGGCAGCGAACCTGTGCGTTCCCCCGTACACGACATCGGAGACGATGGCGTGATCACCTGCGTTGAGGAGCGCCATCATCACCGAGACTGTCGCTGCCATACCCGACCCGTACGCCGTCGCCGCCACACCGCCCTCGAGGGCCGCCATCCGCCGCTCGAACGCGGCCACCGTCGGGTTGCCCGCCCTGGTGTATGAGAACCCCTTCTCCATGTACCCATCGACCGACTCCTGCACGAATGTCGTGGACTGGTAGATGGGGGTGATGATGGCACCGGTGGTCGGGTCCGGCTCGACGCCGGCGTGTATCTGATCGGTTCGGAATCCCATCGGGTCATGCTACGCCCGGCCGAGACCTGTGTCACCGCCCGCACGGCGGAACCCCACCACCTCCCCCTGCACAACAAACACCCGGGCCACCCGATACGAACGAACCACACCGCCCAACCCACACCTCCGCCACCAACACCGCGCGTGGGGGTCGCAAGGGTGTCACCCCCCTGCACAACAAAAACGACACCCCGCCGGTGGGCGGGGTGTCGTCAAGCCTTCGAGCTTCCTCGTCGCCTCGGCCCGGCTATCGGGTGGGGCGACGCCCTGGGGGGACCAGCTCCAGAGTTCTCGGAGGTCGGTGGTCCGAGTTGGAGTCGCTACCTGACTCTCCCGTGTGGGAGGCGAGTCGCGCCTCGCATGGCAAAGCGCCACTCAGCGCTCGGCCACCTCCAGAGTCCCGTAAGAACTATGCAACTAGGACCACCTCCTTTCTCTGGTGATGTGATTGTGCCACGACACCGGCACTAGGGAAAGGGATTTCGTCGATTTGATCGCCCAGTAGATTCGCTCGATGTTCGAATGGTCGATGGCTGCACTCGTGACATTCTTCGCCGCCTTGGTGCAAGGGGTGATCGGCTTCGGACTCGGCGTGGTTTCGGTGCCGATCCTTACGTTGCTGGATCCGGTCTTCACTCCGATCCCCCAGCTCATGATGTCTGTCCCCCTCGCCTTCGGCACCGCGTTCCGGGAGTGGACCGACGTCGACAAGGCGGGGATCGGTTGGGTCACACTGGGCCGTCTCCCCGGTGCGATCGCCGGCACATGGCTCCTGACCCGCATTTCCGACGACGTTCTCGGAGTCGTGATCGGCGTCATCGTGCTCGCCGCCGTCGTCGTCTCGAATCGCGGGTGGTACGTGCCGATCACTCGCACGAGTCGATTGGCTGCGGGGGTGACCGCCGGATTCACGGGAACCACGTCGGGAATCGGTGGCCCACCCATCGCACTCCTCTACAGGAGGTCGCGTCCGGAAGAGGCGCGGTCGACGGTGGGAGCCCTGCTTGCGATCGGGCTGTTCGTGAATCTCGCGGTGCTCGGCGCCGCGGGAGCGATCGAACAGTCCGACATCGATGTGAGCCTCCGCCTCGTCGTCCCCGCGCTGGCCGGTTTCGGGGCGAGTTCACTCGTGAAGGGACGTGTCGACGCCGGCCGGTTTCGGGCGGGCGTTCTCGTAGTCTCCGGCGCCGCAGCAGGGGCACTCGTGCTCAGGTCCTTCTTTTGACGATCACCGACCGTAGCCGGGGTTGTCGAAGATCACGGTTCGCGAAGGGCCGAGATCGTCGTCGACCGGTTCGCGGGTGACCCACACCCTCGGATAGTCCGATCGAGCCACCCCGATGGATGTCTCGAAGACGCCGTCCGAGGTGAACGACCCTGCTGACACGTGGCGACCGTCGTCTGCCGTCAGCCAGACCTCGTAATACTCATCGGGCCCGAGCGGTTCGACGCCGGACACATCGAAGCGCATTCTCGTGGTGCCATCGACGAGCCAGCCCTCGACATGGGCGGACGCACCCCGTGCGGTCTCACCAGCGACCAGAGCCACTTCCCAGTCCGGCGCGGGAGAGCGGCCGGCCACGACACCTGCCGCGATCACGGCGACGGCAGCGACCGCAGCGACGATGGACCCTGCCACCCGTCCCCGTCGTCCCGGTCGGCCGGCCGGATTGGCCTTCGCGGAGACCTCGGCCACCACCCGCTCGGCAAGATCGGGGGCGGGGAGCTCCCATAGGGTCGGATCGGCCAGCTCATTCCGCAACCGGTCGAGAGCACTCCGGCTCGACCGGCACGAGGCGCACCCCGCCATGTGTGACTCGACCGCCGGACCGACGTCCCCGGCGAGATAGAGCGTCTGGCATTGTTCACACGTCATGCGCTCGCCTCCCTCAGGTGTGCCAGCAGTTCAGCCAGTCTCCGATGCGCCCGATGGGAACGGGATTTCACCGTGCCGACCGGAATCCCGAGCTGCTCGGCGGTCTCCTCGTGAGTGAGCCCCCGATAGTGCGTGGCCTCGATCACAGTTTTTTCGTCTTCGGTCAACTTGTCCAAGGCGGACCGTACCTCCCACGCTTCCCACATCCCTTCGAACGACGGTGGGAGCGCCACGATCTCGGTGTCGTCATCGCGGTCGACTCGGTGCCGCCGCTCACGACGGTAGGCATCGACCGCTGCTCGCCGGGCGATGGCGTAGAGCCAAGGCCCCGGATCCTTCTCGGGATCGAATCGGTCGGCGGCACGCCAGGCTTGAAGAAACGTCTGCTGGACGACCTCTTCCGCCAAGCCACGATCACCGAGCGACCGGTATGCCACCGTGAACACAGCCCGCCCATAGCGGCCGTACAACTGCCGCACTGCCTCGGCGTCTCCGGTACGAAACCTCCGAAGCAGTCGCTGATCCGTCATGTAGCCATCCATACGCCGTGACCCCTGGAATCGGTTCGCGCTCACACGACCACGTTGATCCAGTCTCCGTCCCCTTCGAAGGCATCGAGGTTGGCGAGGAACACATCGAGGAGTCGCTCTCCATACCGTGGGGAAAGCCCCCCGGAGTGCGGGGTCATCACCACCCGCGGGTGGTCCCACAGCGGTGAGTCGACCGGCAGCGGCTCCACGACGAACACATCCAGACCAGCTCCTCTCAACGAGCCTGTGTCGAGCGCCTCCAAGAGCGCCGCCTCGTCGATCGCCGAGCCCCGGCCTACGTTGACGATCCACCCGGCGCCCAGGGCCTCTAGCTCGTCGGCACCGACGATTCCACGAGTCTCCGGAGTGTGGGGAAGGGTGCACACAACGATGTCTGCCATCTCGCACACGGCCTTGGTGTGGGTCGGCGGCAAGACGAGGCGTGCCACTCCGGAGTAGTCGGCGGGATTCGTTTTGGTGCCGATCACATCCATGCCCCAGGCCACGGCGCGAGCTGCCACGTGTTCACCCACCGACCCGAGGCCGAGGATGGCCATGGTGCGACCCGAAATCTCCACGCCCATGTGGGGGCGCCACTCCCGCCTCGTGACCTCCCGCATGGCGACCCCGACCGTCCGGGTGAGCGAGAGAAGGAGCGCGAAGACATGCTCGGCAAGCTGTGGCCCATGCACTCCCCGGGCGGACGTGAGCCGGACTCCCGCTCCGGCGAGCGTCTCGAGCGGGTACTGGTCGACGCCGGCGGAAACCGACTGCACCCACCGGAGTGCCGGCGTCAGAAACGCATCCTCCCAGGAATGCGTGATGAGGATTGGCGCCGTTCTCAGCGCATCGACCACACCTTCTAGGGACGGTTCCACAAGGTCGAAACGGGGACTCGACCGGAACGCGTCGGCTACTCCGCGGGGATGGCGGGGGTGGAGGACGGCCTTCAGAGGTTCGACGTCAGGATGTCCCACAGCTCTCCCACGGAGTCTGCGAGGTTGGATGCGGCCCAGGCGAGCACGATGAACAACAGGACGACGCCCACGCCGGTATAGATGTTCCGCAGGCGATACGACAGGCGCTCACCCGTGTTCTCCATGTACGACTGTACCGATGGTGCTTGCGGGAGAGTGGACGGGGTGGCCGCAGCGACCGGAGTGGCCCGGCGTACTTCCGAAGGGCGGCGAGGCTGCCGGACGTCGCGCTCTGCCTTGTGCCGCCCCTCCCGCTGGGTGCCGATCACGGAGTCCGTCTGTTCGATGCCCGGTGTGGCGACAGTTGCCGACACAGGCGCCGGAGGGTTCTCCGGTGGCCGGAGCGCGTCCGACGTAGCCGGCTCTTCGGGCTCGAGCGTCTCGACCCTTTCGGCGGGGGTGCGTTCCGTTGGCCGCTCGTCCCCCTTCCCGACCATGACGCGGTCACGTTCAGCGGGGGGAGCGATCGTCGACAGCACCTGCTGAACGGTGGGACGCTCTTCCACGACGGGCGGGTCGATCCCAGCCGACACGAACAGTGCCTGTTCGTCGATTCCGAGGACGGCGGCGAGCGATGAGACCACGTCGGCATCTCCCGGTTTGGAGGTCCCGCGCTCCCATGATCTGACCGTGCTCGGGGCGCGGCCGATGAGCTCGGCTACTCGAGAGTGTGAGAGGCCGAGCCGTTCCCGGCCCCGTCGGATCAGTCCCCCGAAGTCTTGGGTCGACACCCGAGCAAGGTTAGCCCGCGAGCGTTCACATCCCGGTTCGCGACCCGGGGCCGTCATGGGGAACAGGCCGAGGAGGCCTGCTAGCGTCGCCGGCGGAGGCGACCGAGCGCCTGGTGGGCTCCGCGGTCTTCAAAACCGTTGGGGGGCCGAAACGTCCCCGGCGGGTTCGATTCCCGTCCGCCTCCGCCACAGCCCGTCATGACGGGCCTCTTCAGGTCTGGCCCGGTCCGAGGTGGTGGGTGATCTGGGCCGTGAGTTGTTGGGCGGGCTCGTAAATGAAGGGTCAGCTGCGCCATCCACCAGCTCATTGCCAGATCGACTTGATCGTGGGTGGTAGAACTCGGGCGGTGGCCCATGCCCCGTACGGCTCGACACCGGGTGTGATGTCGACGGGCTCCAGACGGATCGGGTCGTGGATCGGGTGACTGTGAGCCCGTGTCAGTCTTGGCCCAGGCGTTCCTTCATCGAGCGGACCGCGACAGCCGATGTTGAACTCGCAGGTGGTTGAGGATCGTCGACACGTAGTTGGCCACGGTCTTGCCGGACACACCCGAAGACGTGACAGCAGGTCAGGGACCAGGGTGCGTCGAGTCGGTGAACAACCACGTCTCGGGCGGATCGGGCCAGCGACTCGGCCGCGAACCGATGTCGCCTGCCTTCGGCGCGGTTCAGGGCTGACACCAGCGGACCGGTGTCGCAGATGATCAGCCGGCGAGCCGTGCCAGCACCACCTCAACGCACTGGGAGGGGTCCTGATCGTCGTCGACCATTCGAGCGTAGGGCAGTGGCTCAGGCCGTTGAGAGACCACTCGGTGACCAAGGAGGAGAAGGAGGTCTTGCGTCGCTCGGCCTCACCGTCGAGACGAGCCGCAACGGCGGAGGGAGCGAGATGGTGCGTCGTGCGATTGCCGCACTCGAGAGTATGAACCGCGCGGTATGAAGATTCGAGGCCTCTGCGTCAGATCAACCATCAACTGGCAAGAACACCGCCAACGCCGGACCACGCAGATCGGCACCTGATGCGTTTGGCCACTGCCGGTCAGATCGTTTCTATTGCGCATCTGGTGCCGGGCGCCCGCGACAGGCGAGCGTCGGCGCTGAGGAGGCTAGAGCCGAGCGTCTCTGCAAGGGCGATGTAGCAGGCGTCGTAGGCAGTGAGGTTGTCACGCAACTGCCAGCAGCGAAGCAGCAACGGTGCAGTGGGGTACACGGTGATGGGAAGGTCGAGGAGATCCGTCACCGCTTGTTCGGCCTGGGTGACGTCGAGGTTCCCGAAGTGGAGCTGTCGACGGATCACCGACACGACCTCGACGCGAAGCAGATCCGGTGCGGCTACCTGCTCACTATGCAAACGCTGCCGGAAGCGGACACCGTCGGGCCCCGCGTCGGCAACCACCGGGGCAATGACCGAGGCGTCAACGACGAGCACGTTCAGACTCGAGCGCGGCGATGGCGTCCTCTCCGCTCAACCGTCCCTTGTTGCGGTGTTCGATCCGGTCGAGAACTTCGTCAATGGTTGGGGTGGAGGCGATCAGTGCCAGTTTCGCTGCGAGGTACTGCTGGAGCGACTGGCCGGCCAATTCGGCCTGACGGACCAGTGCTTCGTGGACCTCTTCGGGCACGTCACGCACTTGCACATGCGGCATGCATGCATAATACATGCAGATCACTGACGAGGCAAGAGATCCGATCACCAGTCCTGGAATGAGAACGAGCACATCACCGAACCACACCGATCGGCACGTCGGCGCGCTCTCGCGCCCTCGGATCGGGTTCAGGATCACCGGGTCAAGCTCGACGGAGCATGCTCAAAGAGTTCCTATCGCGCAGAAACGGCCTCGAACCCGAGCCGCTGATACAGACCGATCGCGGGGTTCCGTACGCCTGTACTGAGACTCATCCGGGGCACGACTTCGAAAAGTCGGCCGCGGAGGGCGATTCCGAAGCTCGGCCGCGCCAATCCTGCTTCACGGCAATCGTGAGCTCCGGCATGACGTCGTCGACTTAGCCGTTCCCGCGATCTTCGCCCCGAAACAGACGCACCCACGCGGCCCCGACCGGATTGCCCCCGGCTTCGGCCACCAAACCCACGTCACCCATCCTGGTCCCGAATCCGGCCGCATACCGGGCGACCTCCGGTGTGTCGAGAACGGATCGAGGGAAGGGCTCACAGCCGGTAAGAACGAAGAGCGCCTCGTAGAGCATGTCGAAGAGGAACGCTTCGTCGTGCGAGGAAGCGGCGCGAATCGTGCCCATCACCCGCCCGAGCCTATCGAGCCGGCGTCGCCGGGTAGGGCGGCGAGCACGTTCGACTTCCGCTCTTCGAGCTCCGATCGTGTCGGCCGCGTTGGGGGGTCGTCGAAGGTTGGTGCGTCAGCGTGCCGGTTCCGGAGCGAGGAGAACCACCCGCGCGTAACGGCGCCTCGATGATCGATTCGGCCGGTTGGAGGGGAGGAACTCGGCGACGGGACGAATCCGATGCTGAGCGCACATGGGTAGTCACGACCGTTGGCCCTAGCGCCGGGCGTCCGCGAAAGGCAATCTCGGAGATAGGTAACAAGGGAGGTTGCGATGCGTCCCGTGTCACTTTGGTGCCCTCACAGCAGCAAGTACATACGGGCAGGCGTTGGACCGCACAGTCACCTCGCCGCCGTCAGCGACGCCGTAAGCGCGTGGGAGTCCTTCGTCCTCGACGACTTCGGTGCGAGTTCCGTCACGGTGCAGTCCTTGTGGAGCGAGCGCTTCGTTCGGGCCGGTGTGGGCCCAGACAGTCACTTGGCGGCAGTCAGCTCGCACATCGGAGGATGGGAGACGTTCAAGCTGATCGAGCTCGGCGGAGGGAAGTCGGCACTTCAGTCCACCCACAGCGGCAAATACGTCCGGGCTGGGGTCGGGCCGGACAGCCATCTGGCTGCGGTGAGTGACCACATCGACGCATGGGAGACCTTCGAGCTACGAGACAGCGCATGGCGCCCGGACTTCCGACACCCGGATGCCCACATGACGGGCATCCGAACCGTCAGGGGATCCAAGCCGGTTCTCACCGTGCTTGTCGACTATCCGGATCAACCCATCAGCGACCACAACGTGGCTTCGGCCGACGGGGTCGGCGCCTACACGGCCAACTCGTTCACGACGATGCTCTTCGGGCCTCGGCCGAGCGTCCGGGACTGGTTCGAGCAGAACTCATACGGCGCGTTCACCATCACCAATGCCGGAGTCGTCGGATGGCTGCGCGACAACCGGGCTTTTGGCGATCGGGTCAACCCCGCGCCGGGCACCTATCGGGCGACCAACCAATACCGAGTGGCCCGGACTCGGGCCGTCCAATTGGCCGATGCGCAGGTGAACTTCGCGCAATTCGACACCGATGGTGACGGCGTCGTGACTCCCGAGGACCTCAGCATCATCGTTGTCTACTCGCACGGCGAGCACTGGACCGTGCCGGGCGGGCTGGTGCGGCCCATCAACGCCTTCACTACCGCTGACGGTGTGTACCTCGGGGATCACAAGTCCGCGTCGTTATTCAAAGGTGTCGCCGAGATGTACCTGCACGCTCCCATGTCGAAGTACATCCACGAGCTCTGCCACCTGCTCCTGCATCTCGAGGACCTCTACGCCGATGTGCCGGCGGGCATCGTCGGTCGGGCGAGCGACTATTCGATCATGGACGACGACTGGAATTACCGCCACCTCGACCCATGGTCGAAGATGAACGTCGGTTGGGTGCGACCACGGGTGATCTTCGGATCAGAGGCGGTCACCCTGCGTGCGATCGAAGAACACGGGGACGTCGCCCTCCTCTACGAACCGGCTCACGGACGGCAAGAGTTCTTCCTCGTCGAGAACCGTTGGCCGGGGACGTCCTACGACGCCGGGATTCCCGGCGGCATCCCGACTCTGGTCCCCGGACCGGCTCAGAACGAGACGACGAGTGCTGGAATCGCAGACGCCGGTCTCGCTGTCTGGCACATCGATCACGGCAGCAAATGGCAGGACGACAACACGAATGGGCGGCGGGCCCTGCGCCTCGTGACGCGGGATGGTTCGTGGCCGATCGCATCCGCGACGGCGCTGTGGGACGCGTCAGAGCCGGGTGCGGGCTATGACCTCACCACGAGCTCCGGTCCGGCCAACACCTGCTGGGCCGATGGTTCGACCAATGCGATCCGCGTCGCCAACATCCCATCAGCCGGGCCGGTGGTGACGGTGACCGTCTCGAACGAGGGATGATCGTGCAGAACCCAAAAACCGTGGCCTGAATGTGGGCGCACACGGGACGAACCGGGCGCCCTGCTCGGTCCACGGGCGCCCTCGTCCTGCGATTTGGCCTCGAGATCCGGCAACCAGTGTGGTAGCGCCGCCGCCTCCTCAGGACCCGTCCCTGGCGGCTTTGTGCTGGGCGTCGGCGACCGCGATCGCTGTGAGGTTCACCACATCGCCCACCTCGGCATCGCGTTGGAGAACGTGCACCGACTTGGCCAAGCCCGTGAGGATCGGTCCGATCACCTCGGCGTCCGCCAGCTGATTGAGCAGCTTGTATGCGGCGTTGCCCGCCGTCAGCGACGGAAACACCAAGATGTTGGCGGCGTGATCGAGTTGCCCGTGAGGCCGGCGGGCCCGCAACAGATCCGTCTTCACCGCGGTATCCGCCTGCATCTCACCGTCGGCCTTCACGTCGGGGCACCGCTCGCGGAACAACTCGACAGCCCGCCTTATCCGGGCGGGTTCGTCGCCAACCGCCGACCCAAAGTCCGAATAGCTGAGGAAGGCCACACGGGGCTCGCGATCGAATTGCTGCTGTGCCACCACCACGGCCGCGTCGGCGATCTCCGCCAACTGCTCGGCGGTCGGCTCGATGTTCACTGCGCAGTCCGTGAAGAAGTACGGCTTGCCCTTGGCGATCACCACGTACACCGACGAGGCGATCGAGCGACCCTCCTCGAGCTGAATGATCTGCAAGGCAGGTCGGATCGTCTCGGGGTAGAAGGTGGTGAGACCGCCGAGCAGGGCATCTGCGTCCCCCTGTTCCACCATGAGAGCCGCAAACACGTTCGGGTCGAAGACCTGGCGTTCGGCATGAGCGGCCGACATGCCCTTGCGGCTGCGCAACTCGACGAGCCGGGCGGCATACGCCTTGCGGAGTTCTGGCTCCGTCACGGGATCGACGATCCTCATACCGTCGAGTTCGATTCCGAGCTCGACAGCCAGCTCGCGGATCACGCCCGTATCACCCAACAGAACCGGACTCCCGATTCCCTCGTCGCTGACGCGCCGTGCCGCCCGCAGGATCCGCAGATCGTCCCCATGCGGATACACGACGGTCTTGGGGCGCGATTTGGCACGTCTCGTCACCAGAGAGATGAGCCCGTACGACGACTGGAACCTGGCCCGAAGGCTCTGGCGGTACTCGTCCACGTCGGTGAGCGGCTCTCGGGCCAACCCTTCCTCACAAGCGGCGAGAGCGACGGCCGGCGCAACCGTCCACAGCACGCGGGGGTCGAACGGCTTGGGAATGAGGTACTCGGGACCAAAGCTCAAACGGTCGACGTCATACGCCTTCAGCACCGATTCGGGTACCGGTTCCCGGGCGAGCTCGGCGAGGGCTTTCGTAGCGGCGACCTTCATCCCTTCGCTCACTCCCCGAGCTCGAACGTCGAGCGCGCCGCGGAAGATGAACGGGAACCCGAGCACGTTGTTGACCTGGTTCGGCGTGTCGCTCCGACCCGTGGCGACGATCGCATCCGGCCGTGCCTCCTTGGCGTCGTCGTAGTCGATCTCCGCGTCAGGGTTGGCAAGGGCGAAGACGATCGGAGTGTCGGCCATCGACCGGACCATCTCCTTGGTGACCGTCCCGCCCACCGAGACCCCCACGAAGGCGTCGGCGCCAACGAGAGCGTCCTCGAGCGTTCTAGCTTCGGTTTCTCGCACGAACTCGAGCTTGAATCCCGTCACGTCATCGCGTCCGGAGTGGATCACACCCTTCGAGTCGAGCATCAGGACGTTCTCGGCTCGCACACCCAGAGACTGGAAGAACCGCGCCGTGGCGATACCGGCGGCGCCGGCCCCGCTGAAGACGACGCGGACATCCTCGATCCGCTTCTCGGCCAGTTCCAAGGCGTTGAGAAACGCCGCTCCGCCGATGATGGCCGTACCGTGCTGGTCGTCGTGGAACACGGGTATGTCGAGACGAGAGCGCAGGGTCTCTTCGATGTGGAAGCAGTCGGGTGCCCTGATGTCTTCGAGGTTGATGCCCCCCACCGTGGGTTCCAACAGCTCGCAGAACTTGATGATGTCTTCGGGGTCCTCCGACCCCACCTCGAGGTCAAAAACATCGATGTCGGCGAAGCGCTTGAAGAGAACTCCTTTGCCCTCCATCACCGGCTTGCTGCCCATGGGGCCGATGTTCCCGAGACCAAGCACCGCGGTCCCGTTCGAGACCACAGCCACGAGATTGCCCTTGTTGGTGTATCGGAAGACGGCTGACGGGTCCTTGGCGATGACCCGACACGGCTCCGCCACGCCTGGGGTGTAGGCGAGACTCAGATCGGCTTGAGTGGCTGTCGGTTTGGTGGGACGGGTCTCGATCTTCCCGGGGCGACCCCTCTCGTGGTAGTCGAGGGCTTCCGAGAACTGTGCGCGGTCTGTCATGGTCGAAGGCTACAGCGCTTGTGCACACCCGGTCACCATGCATACCGTGCCACCATGAACGTTCGGACGGCGGCCAAGATCGCACTCTGGGTGATGGTTGGCGCCACCGTCCTCGCAGTATTCACTGCGTTTGGCGCCTACCTGGTCGCTACGTTCTGACAATCGCCGACGTTTTTTGTCCACCCCAACGAGATGCCAGACTGTCGGACTCACATGACCAAAGACGACACCAACGGTTTTCGCGTACTCAACGGATGGCGGGTGGGAGCCACCCCCGACGAATCGACCACGAAGTCGGGGCTGCTCGTTCCGATCGGGACGAAAGAGGGCAATGACGCTCTGACCCTCATCGACGTGAACACCGGTCGTCGTTTCTGGGCGGTCCCGTCGGGGGCGTGGCGGTTCATTTGGCCTCCCACCGGGAAGCCGGTCGTAGCCGTCCGCGAGTCGCAGATCATCGCCGAGGAAGATGCCGCGCAGGTCGGAGACGAGGGCCAGTACCTCTGAGAGCGGGGTGACCTGTCTCGCCGGGGCCGGTACTCTGATCGATAATGACACACCAGCCGGATGATTCAAGGGGTACCTTCACCCCGTGACGTACGATCATCAGGCACGCGGCCGCCGGCGACTCACCGCCACCGTCACCGACCTCGAGGTCGTACGCCAGAAGGCGTTTCTCGTCGGTGTCGCATTTCCCGACACCGACGTCGCAGAGGCGGAACGCTCGCTCGACGAGCTGGCGTTGCTGACCGACACCGCAGGCTCGGATCCCGTCGACTCTGAGCTGGTGCGGCGTCGTGACCCCGACCCGGCGACCTTCATCGGCAGCGGCAAGGCCCAGGAGCTGGCCGAACTGACGCGTGCGCTCGACATCGACCTGGTGGTGTTCGACAACACGCTCACACCGGCCCAACAGCGGAATCTCCAGAAGAAGTTCGAAGTCGATGTCGTAGACCGTGAGGCGCTCATCCTCGATATCTTCGCCCAGCACGCCACGTCCAAGGCGGGGGCGATTCAGGTCGAGTTGGCCCTGTACCGCTACAACCTGCCTCGGCTCCGTGGCCGGGGAAAGCACATGTCGCAACAGGGATACGGCGTCCTCGCCCGCGGGCCGGGCGAGACAAAGCTGGAAACGGACCGGCGCAGGATTCTCGCCCGCATCTCCAGGCTCGAGCGCGATCTCAAGGCCCAGTCGAGGACCCGAGCCACCCAGCGCAAGTCGAGACATCGCAATGACGTGCCCCAGGTGGCCCTCGTCGGGTACACGAACGCGGGCAAGTCGACCTTGCTCAATCGGCTGACTTCCGCAGAAGTCCTGGCCGAGGACCGGCTGTTCTCCACCCTCGACTCCACCGTTCGGCGATCCGCCCTGCCCGACGGTCGCTTCGTTCTCCTCTCCGACACGGTGGGTTTCGTGAGACGTCTCCCTCACCAACTCGTGGAGGCCTTCCGTTCGACACTGGAAGATGTCACGGAGGCCGACCTGTTGCTGCATCTCGTCGACGCGTCGGATCCCGACCCGGCCGGCCAGATCGCAGCCGTCCGCACCGTGCTCGCCGAGATCGATGCCAACTCAATCCCCGAGATTCTCGTGTTCAACAAGGCCGATCTCGCCGACCCGTTGGCGCTCGGGCGTCTGCGCAACGTCTATCCGGACAGCGTGACGATCTCCGCCCGGACGGGTGACGGCGTCGATGACCTGCTCCATGCCGTAGCCGAACAGCTGGCCGGGCGACTCCGTCTCTACCAGCTGCTCGTGCCGTACGATCGGGGCGACATAGTTGCAGCCGCCCATCGGCTGGGTGAAGTGGTCCTCGAGAAACACACCGACGACGGAACCTACATCGACGTGAGGCTGCAGCCGGATCAGGCGGGAAGGTTCGAGTCGTTCCAAACCGAATGAAGTCGGCCAGAGTGGAGACGAGGGAGACCACCTGCCTCGCGCGGTCTCCCTCGCCGGGGTTCCGACCCCCTACGCGCCGTCCGGACATCCGGCACGCATCGGAACCAAGCCGATATCGATGGATGCCCCACACCCCTGAGGCGCATCCTTCGAGTCCGACCGGGTCACATTATACTCATAATGATTACGTTCACAATGGAACAAGAACCCGAGGATTCCACGACCGAACCGCGCACCCGAGATCGCCTGCTTGCGGCCGGAATCGAGCTCATGGTCGAGACGCCGGTGGGGACAGGCGTCAATCACATCAAGGCCACCGAGGTGTCCCGCAGGGCAGGCTTGTCACACGGTGCCTTCTATCACCACTGGTCGAGCCAGGAGGACTTCCAGATCGAACTCCTCCACCACGCCATCCAACTCGGACGCAACCCCGCGGAGGCCGACCAGTTCCGCAAACGGGTCGAAGCCGCCGATCTCACGAACCCCTCCGAAGCCATCCGCACGGTCATGAACGAGGCGTTCGAGGAAGCGGACCTGGTGGCATGGCGGATCTGGGTGGCCCTCCTCGCCCGCAACGATCCCCAAACCGATGCGTTGCTACGTGATCGCTACCAGGAGGTCGTGGACGCCTACACACCCGCAGTGGCGGAAGCCTTTGGGCCGCTCATGCTCCGGATCCGTCCACCCATGGACCTCGACCGGCTTTCGGTACTGACCGACGCCCTGTGGGAGGGTCTCGCCCTACGTCGCACCGTCGACGCCGATGCCATCGATGGTGCCGCCGCCACCGACCGGTTCGGAAAGGAGTGGAGCCTCTACGCGCTCGGCGCCGCTGCCATGCTCGTCGGGTGTACAGAACCGGTCGGCGGGGTCGAGACCGACCTCCTCGATGCGATCGATCGGCTGGGGGCCGCCCTTCGTGAACGGCCTCACGACAGCTGAACCGCGGCCATCGCCGCCCCCACGATGCCGGCCTCGTTCTGGAGAACCGCCGGCACCGTCTCGACGTCGACATCGAGGAACTGGGCGTACTTCTCCCACTTGCGAGAGATGCCACCACCGATCACGAAGAGATCCGGCGAGAACAAGCGATTGAGATGCTGAAGGAACCTGCTGACGCGCCCGGCCCACTCCTCGTAGGAGAGCCCCTCGTCGTCGCGAGCCCGTGACGAGGCCCACCGTTCCACCGATTCGAACCCGGCGAAGTTGAGATGGCCCAATTCGGTGTTCGGGACCAACCGCTCGTCCACGAACATCGCCGACCCGATTCCTGTGCCAAAGGTGAGAAGCAGGACGACGCCGTCGACCCCCTTTGCCGCCCCAAACGACACCTCCGCGATTCCGGCCGCGTCCGCATCGTTGAGAACAACGAAACGCGACCGCACTCGACGCTCGAACAGCGCTACTGCATCGGTCCCGATCCAAGCTTGGTCGACGTTGGCGGCGCTCAGGGTCACGCCCCGACGAACGACGGCGGGGAAGGTGCATCCGACCGGGCCCGAGTACGAGAAGTGCTCCACCATCTGTCCGACGACCTCGGCCACGGCCACGGGCGAAGAAGGCCTCGGCGTCTTGATCTTGTGACGCTCCGCCAGCAACGCGCCCGTGCCCGGGTCGACGAGGTTCCCCTTGATTCCGGAACCGCCGATGTCGATGCCCAGAATGCCATCACGCATGGCGGCGCAGGATAGATCGGCCGGACCAACAGGCCAGCCGACCCTCCGGTTACGCTCCCAACCATGACTTTGGACATCAAGGCCGACATCGGCCTCATCGGCCTGGCAGTGATGGGCCAGAACCTCGTGCTCAACATGGTCGACCACGGGTACCGAGTGGCCGTGTACAACAGGACGACGGCGGTGACCGACGAGTTCACGTCAGGTCGTGGGGCCTCGCCATCCATCGTGGGCGCAGACACCGTCGAGGCACTGGTCGACTCGCTGCAGTCACCGAGAATCGTGATGCTGATGGTCAAGGCCGGACCCGCCGTAGACGCCGTGATCGATCAACTGCTGCCCCTCATGGCACCGGGCGACGTCATCGTGGACGGCGGCAACTCGCTCTACACGGACACCGCGCGCAGGGTCGAGACGCTGGCCGCGCACGGATTGAGGTTCGTGGGCACAGGTGTGTCCGGAGGCGAAGAGGGGGCACGGCACGGACCGTCGATCATGCCTGGCGGGTCGGAGGAGGCCTGGCCGGTCGTCCAACCCATTCTCCAGGCGGTCGCGGCCAAGGTCGCCGACGGGACACCATGCTGCGATTGGGTCGGCCCCGGGGGTGCCGGCCACTACGTGAAGATGGTGCACAACGGTATCGAATACGGCGATATGCAAGTCATCGCCGAGGCATACGCTCTGCTCAAAGCGGCCGGAATGGAGCACCGTGACATGGCGTCCACTTTTCGGACGTGGGGCGACGGCATCCTCGACTCGTTCCTCGTCGACATCACTGCCGACATCCTCGATCACGTCGACGAGGATGGATCTCCGCTCCTGGAGAACATCCTCGATGCCGCCGGCCAGAAGGGCACCGGCAAGTGGACGGTGATCTCGTCGATGGAACTCGCACAACCGGTGAGCCTGGTGGCCGAAGCCGTGTTCGCGCGCATCGTCTCGGCACTCAAGGACGAACGAGTCGTGGCGTCGGAGGCGCTGGCCGGACCGGCCGATCGTCCCGAGCTCGACGTCGATGACGTTCGCGACGCCTTGTACGGTTCGAAGATCGTCTCGTACGCCCAGGGGTTCATGCTGCTGTCGGAGGCATCGCGAGAGTCCGGATGGGACCTCGACCTCGGCCGGGTCGCCTCGTTGTGGCGGGAAGGGTGCATCATCCGGGCCCGCTTCTTGGACGACATAACCGCGGCCTACGAGCGTGACCCCGCGCTCGACAACCTGCTGTTGGACCCGTTCTTCTCCGAGGAGATCGGCCGTGTCGAGTCGGGTTGGCGCCGAGTGGTTGCTGCAGGTGTCCTGGCCGGCGTAGCGGTACCTGCGTACTCGGCGGCGCTGGCCTTCTACGACGCCTACCGGTCGGCGATCCTGCCGGCGAATCTGATCCAGGCCCAGCGCGACTACTTCGGGGCCCACACCTATGAGCGGGTCGATCGGCCGCGCGGCGAGTTCTTCCACACCAACTGGACCGGTCGAGGCGGCACCACTACGGCCGGCACCTACTCCGCCTGACCGACCCCACCACCTCCCGCACTTCCCCAACCCTGGGTTGAGGAAGTGAAAATCCACACAACCAACCCTGGGTTGAGCAGGCGCCGGCCTTCATGAGTGGGACCCGAAGGCAGCGCGGACTGTTGCCACGACATGACCCGGCCGGTTCGCCACATCATGCCATGTGAACCGGAGCAGCTTCCACCCGTGGATCACGACGGCATTGTCCCGTGCCCGATCCCTGTCGAACTCTTGGTTTCGCGTGTGCCAGCGCCTGCTGTCCCATTCGATTGCGACGCGCTCATCCGGGTAAGCGTCATCGAATCGCCGCGTGCGGTCCCACGGGAGTGGGAACTCGCTCAGGAAGCGGCCGCAATCCGCCTCCAACAACAACGCCCTACCCAAGGCCTCCAACTTCGATGCGACGTGTGGAGAGCCATCGACGAGTTCGGAGGTCACCTCTCTGAGGACCTTCGAGCCGGGTCGGCCACGGCGCGCCACCGAATCCCGAATCGCGACCAACAGGTCGAGATCGACTCGCTTGTCCAAGATCAACGACCGCAACACGTCGCTCAAGTGTGAAACGGAGCAGAAGCGAGCCATATCGACAACCGTTCGCTCGACGGTGGTGACCCGCAGTCCGTCGCGTGTGGTGATGTGAGAGTCCGCTAGGTCATGGTTGCGCCGAACGGTGACGCCGGGAAAGGCATGCGTGGTCCGGCTGTGGACCGACACGACGGCGAGCCCCTTGGCAAATCCCTTCACGCTATGTACCTCGGCCGCCGCCTCGTGCGACGCCACTGCGCTCGGCAGCACGGCCACCGCAGCGCGGACCCTCTCCATGGGAACCGAGGCGTCGTAGAGCTGGATGGCACCCCCATCCAACCGCTTCCACTGTCCCCGACTGAGGCGCCCCCGAACCTCGTTGACCGTCATCCCCAGTTCGAGAATCTGCTTTCTGCGCAAACAGCCACCTTGAGAGGCGGCGACTTCCATCACGGCTCGTTCGATGTTCATGACCGAAAGATGCCAATGGAGAGTGACATTTATCCATCCCCGCCCAACCGTGGGCCAGATCGGTGGATATCCACTCAGCCAACCCTGGGTTGAGGAAGTGAATATCCACGCAATCAACCCTGGGTTGGCGGCGCTTCGCGGCGGCGGGTTTCTTGGTCAGGGGGAGATCAGGTCGGCGGTCTCGACATCGTGGCGCCGGATCCCCAGAAGGAACAGGATCGCGTCGAGATACGGCACACTCAACGACGTGTCGGCAGCCTCGGACACCACGGGCTTGGCGTTGAAGGCGATGCCGAGGCCCGCAACCGAAAGCATGTCGATGTCGTTGGCTCCGTCGCCGACCGCCACCGTCTGAGCGAGCGGGATACCTTCCGACTCTGCGATCTCCCGCAAGACCCTGGCCTTGCCCGCACGGTCGACCACCGGCCCCTCGAGGCGACCGGTGACCACACCATCCACGACCTCGAGTCGGTTGGCGACCGCGTGTTCGAGACCGAGGTCTGTCTTCAGGCGATCGGTGAACACCGAGAACCCTCCCGACACCACGGCCACCTTCATCCCCAGCCGGTGCAAGGTCCGAACAAACGTGCGCGCACCGGGAGTCAGCTGGATCTGTCCCCTGACCCGCTCGAGATCTCCCTCGGTGGCACCGGCGAGCAGCGCAACCCGCTCCCGCAGCGAGGTCTCGAAGTCGTGATCGCCCGACATGGCCTCGGCTGTCAGGCGCGCCACCTCTGCGCCAACCCCTATCTGAGAGGCAAGCAGTTCGATCACCTCGCCCTGGATGAGTGTCGAGTCCACGTCCATGACCACGAGACGTTTCGCCCGCCGGAACAGACCTTCCGGCTGAATCGCCAAATCGATCTGGTGCTCCTTGGAGGCCGCTCCGAGTCCCCGCCGCATGGCCTCGGTGTCCCCTCCCGAAACGGCCAGTTCGTAGCTGATGACCGGGTACGTGGCTATCTGGGCGATCCGGTCGATGTTTCCCCCTCCATCGGCGATCGCCCGCGCCACCGCGCCGAACCCGGCAGGCTCGACAGCGGTTCCGATCACTGTGACCACCGACTCTGCTCCTCGACGCTGCGGGGAACCATCGACGACCTCGAAGTCGAGATGGACGCCCCGCTGCCATCCGAAGAACAGCAACTCCTTGACGGTCGACCGGCCTTCCGGCACCTCGATGAGAAGACCGAGTTCCAACCTGCCGTGCAGAACGACCTGTTCGACATCGAGGATCTCGACGCCGTCCCCCGCCAGCACGTCCATGATGCCTGCTGTGATGCCAGGGCCGTCTGGCCCGCTCACCCTCACCAATATCGTCGTGCCCACGGCCGGCAGCCTACCGGTACCATGACATCTCCCGACCAACTCCGAGGCATGCCCGACAATCCATACCGACTTCCGCGTTCCGTCGTTCCCAGCCACTACAGGCTCCGGCTCGAACCCGACCTCGAGGCCTTCGTGTTCTCGGGGACGGTCGAGATAGACGTGACGGTGGAAGAACCCGTCGACACCATCCAGCTCAACGCCCTCGAACTCGAGATCGAAAATGGAGTACTGCTCAGAGACTCCGAGACGATCGGGTTGTCCGCGACCCTCCACGAAGCCGATCAGAGGGTGATCTTCAACTCCGAGGTCGAGATCTCACCCGGGCCGGCCACCATCCGGATCGGTTTCTCGGGAACGCTCAATGATCAACTTCACGGTTTCTACCGGTCATCGTTCACCGATGTGAACGGCGACGAGCAGGTGATCGCCACGACCCAGTTCGAGGCAACTGACGCCCGACGTGCCTTTCCCTGCTTCGACGAACCCGACTTCAAGGCCTCGTTCGGCATCACACTGGTGGTTCCCGAGACGCTGTTTGCGGTGTCCAACGGCGCCGAGGTGAGTCGTGTCCCCTCCGGCGGCGGGCGGGTCGAGGTCACGTTCGCGGACACGATGAAGATGTCAACGTATCTCGTGGCCTTCGTCGTTGGACCGTTCGAGGCAACGGAGGAACTCGACGTCGACGGTGTTCCGCTGCGGGTGATCGCTCCAAGAGGGAAACTCGACCTCAGCCCGTTCGCCCTCGAGTGCGGTGCCTTCTGTCTCAGATATCTCTCCGAGTACTACGACATCCCCTACCCCGGCGACAAGGTCGACCTCGTCGCCATACCCGATTTCGCGTTCGGGGCGATGGAGAACCTCGGGTGTATCACGTTCCGGGAGTCTGCGCTCCTGGTGGAACCCGCAACCGCCACGCAGGCCGAACTGGTACGGATCCTGGACGTCGTGGCGCACGAACTCGCTCACATGTGGTTCGGCGACCTCGTCACGATGGAGTGGTGGGATGGGATCTGGCTCAACGAGGCCTTCGCCACCTTCATGGAGATGAAAGCCACCGACGCCATGCGACCCGACTGGCGCAGATGGGTGTCCTTCGGCGCCGTCGAACGCCCATGGGCTTTCGCGGTCGACGGGTTGGCGAATACGCGGCCCGTCGAGTTCGAAGTCACCTCGCCCGACGAGGCGAACGAGATGTTCGACGCGCTGACCTACGGCAAGGGGTCGTCGGTGCTTCGTATGATCGAGCAGTACCTCGGCGAGGAAGTGTTCCGCCGGGGAGTCGCCGACTACCTCCGCAAACACTCGTACGCCAACACCGTCACGTCCGACCTCTGGGAGGGTCTCGATCGGGCCTCCACATCCGATGTCGGTTCGATCATGGACACCTGGATCCTCCAGGGAGGGTATCCCCAGGTGGAGACGTCGCTGAGCGGTGACAGCCTGAACCTCACACAGCGTCGTTACCTCTCCATCCCGGACGAAACCGACCAGACGATGTGGCGAATCCCGGTTCAGGTTCGGGGTGAAGCGGCCGGGAAGCCGTTCGACTCGAAGATGCTGCTGGACGGGCCAGTGAGGTCGCTCGATGTTCCGACGCCAATCGACTGGGTGATCGTGAACGCGGGCGGCCACGGCTTCTATCGCACGTCCTACGACCGAGATTCATATACGGCTCTGGTCGGTGCGATCACCCGTCTCGAAGCCCTGGAACGCTTCGTTCTCATCGACGACGCGTGGGCGTTCGTCGAATCGGGACAGGTGTCTGCCCGCCAATACCTGGAACTGTCCCGGGCCTATGGCAACGAGACCGAGCATTCGGTGTGGTCGGCGCTCGTCGGTGGCCTCGCCTCGCTCCGCCATCACGTCGTCACAGACGACCGACTCCCCCAGTTCAGGACCGTCGTAGCATCACTGGTGGGACCGATGGCCGGCCGACTCGGTTGGGACGGCGACTCCGGGGAGGACGATCTTCAGCGGCGGCTGCGTGGCCTGCTCGTCGGCGCCATGGGACGCCTGGCAGAGGACCCCGCCACGATCGAGGCGTCCCGCGAACTGGCCGTGCGCTACCTCGAGAGCACCACCGGCATCGACCCGGATGTCGGCCAGGCGGCGTTGTTCACCTGGGCTGCGCACGGCGACCAGGACTCGCTCGAGCGCCTATTCCTCGCCTACAAAGGGGCACGGACTCCGCAGGCGGAACTCAAGCTGCTGCAGGCCATGACGTTCATCGATGACAACGAGGCAGTAGATCGGATACTCGCCGCGGTCCTCGACGGAACGGTGCGCACCCAAGACAGCGCTTGGATCGTCGCCCGGCTCATGAGCGGCCGCCACAGCGGCTCCTACCTGTGGAGCGAACTGCGGAGCCGTTGGAGCGAACTCACCGCCCGGATGCCTCCAGTAACACTCCGCCGCATGATCGAAGGGATCCCGGCGCTGAGCCAGCCAGCGGCGGCAGCGGACGTCCACGCCCACTTCGCCGAGACCGACCTTCCGATCGCCAAGAAGACCGTGGCTCAGAATCTCGAGAAGCTGACCATCAACACCGGTCTCAGGGCCCGCGAATCGGGTCCTGTGAACGAGTTCCTGTCCGAACTCTGACAAAGGGTGAGGGCCCGGCGATGCCGGGCCCTCACTGTTCTACGCCATCGTTCCCGGCGAGCTACTTGAGCTCCACCGTCGCTCCGGCGCCCTCGAGCTGAGCCTTGGCCTTCTCGGCGGCTTCCTTGTCGACGCCTTCGAGCACTGCCTTGGGGGCCGCGTCGACGAGATCCTTGGCCTCTTTGAGACCGAGGCTGGTGATCGCCCGGACCTCTTTGATGACCTTGATCTTCTCGGCGCCCGCCGAAGCGAGAACCACGTCGAACTCGTCCTTCTCCTCGACGGCGGCAGCGCCTGCATCGCCGCCACCGGCGACCATCATCGGCATCGCGGCCATCGGAGCCGCAGCGGTCACATCGAACTTCTCCTCGAACGCATCGAGAAACTCTTTTAGCTCGAGCACCGTCATCTCTTCGAAGACGGACAGCAACTCGTCAGTCGTCATCTTGGCCATGTGTCATTCCTCCTCAGCCGAATTGGCTGGTTCTTCGGTCTCGGACGCCTCTTCGGCCGCCGCAGCTTCCTCGGGCTCGACGATCGCATCGTCCGCCGGTTCGGGCGCTGGGGCCGCTTCTGCTTCCGCCGCCGGGGTTTCCACCGGAGCGGAGTCGGCGGGCGTGTCCGACTCCTTCTTTTCGAGCAGTTGCGAGAACATCGTTGCGGCATTGCGGGTGAACGCACCCAGCATGCCCGCCATCTGCGACAGCGGCGCCTTGGCAGCTCCGGCGATCTTGGACAGCAGGACCTCGCGCGGCTCGATCTCCGCGAGCTTGGTCACCTGTTCAGGCATGATCACCTGGCCGCCGCTGAGGATGCCGGCCTTGATCACGACCTTGTCGTTGTCCTTGCCGGCGTCACGCAACGCCTTCGCCGTGGCGACGGCGTCACCGTCGGCGAATGTGAGACCTGTCGGCCCCACGAGATGTTCAGAGATCCCTTCGATCCCGAGCTCGTCGGTGGCCCGCCGCGCCAAGGTCATCTTCACGACCTTGTACTCGGACCCGACTTCCCGGAGCGACCGCCGGAGGGCGGAGAGCTGTTTGACGCTCATCCCGCGGAATTCCGTGAGGAACACCGCGCGGGCGCCTTCGATTCGCTCCTTGATCTCCGCAACCGCCTGGACCTTCTCAGGTCTCGGCATGGTTCTTCTCCTTTTCGTACGTGGTCGTACGGTCCCAACGAAGAAACCCCCCGGGTGCATGCGGCACAGACACAGAGGGTTCGAAGAACCGACCTGCGGTGGCGGAACGATGTTCCCTTAAGCGACGAATCGCACCAACGGTCTAGGGCCGAGGGATATTCGGTTGAGGGGGGTCATGCTAGGTGGAGGAGCCCGGATTCACAAGACGGCACCGCCGGCGGCGTCTCGGGTCTCGATCGGCCTTCCGACGAAATGAGCCCGGTCTGGGCCGGGCTCATTTCGGTTCTGAGGGGGTCTCTCGGGCCTCGGATGGGACGACGGGCCGGCTTGCCAGGTCCACCTCACTCTGGCGCCAGTATGTGGGGACGGCACGGTAGGGGTTGCCGAACCCCGGGCGCCACAGGCGCCCATCGCCTCCAGTCCGGGTTCCGTGGGTGGTGGCGGTCTCGTTACCACCCAGTCTCTCATCCGAGAGACCCCCTGACTTGTCGTCATTATGCAACCGGCCGGGCCAGATTGCCAGGAAGATCCTGTCAGTGCACCAGGCTCGTGAGATCCTCGAGGTGGGACGGGTCGACCTTCACTGCCGGACCCATCGTCGACGACACCGACATTCCTCGCACATACCGGCCCTTGGCCGACGCCGGCTTCGCCCGCATGATCTCGCCTGCCAGTGTCGCCAGGTTGGCAATCAGCTGCTCGGAATCGAACGACACCTTGCCCACCGGCACGTGGACGTTGCCGTAGCGGTCATTCCGGTACTCGATGCGACCGGCCTTGAACTCGGCGACAGCCTTGGCGACGTCAGGGGTGACGGTCCCGGCCTTCGGGTTCGGCATGAGACCACGCGGGCCGAGGACGCGACCGAGTTTTCCCACTTCGGCCATCATGTCGGGAGTGGCGATCGTCAGGTCGAAATTCAGCTCTCTCCCTGCCGCCAGCTCCTCCACCAGTTCCTTGCCACCGACGATGTCGGCTCCCGCCTCCTCGGCTTCCCGAGCCTTGTCTGCGGGTGCGAAGACGGCGATTCGCACGTCTTTGCCGGTGCCGTGCGGAAGCGCCACCGTGCCACGTACCAGTTGATCCGCCTTGCGAGGATCGATCCCGAGCCGGAAGACGGCGTCGACCGTCTCATCGAATTTGGCCGCAGCCAGAGTCTTCACCAGCTCCAACGCCTGGGCGGCGGGATAGGCCGCCTGGCGATCAAATCGGCTGGCGGCCTCGTTGTAGCGTTTTCCACGCTTTGCCATGTTTCCTCCTTGTGGTCCGAACGGCCGTCAGGCCTCCCACTGTCATATGTCGGCCGACTTCTGCCGACCGAAGACCGGCCGTCAGAACAGACGCCGGTCGGCCGAATGATACGCACCCGACCAACACCCAAACCCACCGCGCATGGCGTCCTGCGCCCGTGCGCAGCACGGGCACTACTCGGTGACGGTGATCCCCATGGAACGGGCGGTTCCCTCGATGATCCGGGACGCCGCCTCGATGTCGTTGGCGTTCAGATCGGGCATCTTCAGCTCGGCGATCTCACGCACTTGAGCCTTGGTGACCGAACCGACCTTCTCCATGTGAGGCACCGCCGAACCCTTGTCCACCCGAGCGGCCTGGCGGAGAAGGGCCGGCGCCGGAGGGGTCTTCATGATGAAGGTGAAGCTGCGATCCTCGTAGATCGAGATCTCGACCGGAATGATCTGACCCCGCTGGTTGGCGGTGGCGTCGTTGTACGCCTTCACGAAGTCCATCAGGTTGACGCCGTGCGGGCCCAAGGCCGTACCCACCGGAGGTGCCGGTGTGGCCTGACCCGCCGGAAGCTGCATCTTCACGACGGCGGAGAGTCTCTTGCGTCCCATGGTTGCTCCTCATTACCGGGCCAGGCCCGGGCTCAGCTCTTCTGAATGTCCTCGAACCCGAGTTCGACCGGTGTGTCGCGACCGAAGATGTTGACGAGGACGGTGACCTTCGATTGGTCGAGATCGATTCCTTCGATCTTCCCGTTGAAGTCCGCGAATGGACCCGAGATGACCCGGACCACCTCGCCGACCTCCCACTCGGGCCGGAAGCGAGGCTTCGGCTTCTCCTCTTCCTTCTGGAACCCGAGGAATCGTTCGACCTCGCGCCGCGAAAGCGGAGTCGGTTTGCTGCTCCCACCGACGAACCCGGTGACACCCGGCGTGTTGCGAACGCCGTACCACGAGTCGTCGTCCAAGATCATCCGCACGAGGATGTATCCCGGGAACACCTTCTTGGGAACGGTGACCTTCTTGCCGTTCTTGATCTCGACCACGTCTTCCATCGGAATGTGGACCTCGAAGATCCGGTCCTCCATGTGCATCGACTTGATACGGGTCTCGAGGTTGACCTTGACCTTGTTCTCGTAGCCGGAGTACGAGTGGATGACGTACCAGTCACCCGGCATGTCGTAAGGGCTGACGGCGGTCGGCTCGGCGTCCTCCGTCTCCTCCTCGAGGATGTCGTCTTCGATTGCGTCGACATCAACCATTGGCGCCTCCGATGGCGAGGAACACGAGTTCTTTCAACCCGGCGTCGAGACCGAAGACGAAAGCGGTCAGCACGATGGAGGTGACGAGGGTCACGACACTGAACGCCACCATCTGGTCACGTGTGGGCCACGACACCTTGCGCATCTCAACCCGAACGTCGTGGAGGAACTGGGCGATGCGCTTGAAGAACGGCTGGCGTTCGCCCTTGGAGCGTTGGAGGGCGGCCTGCGCGCGCTGATTGGCGGCGGCACGGCCGCCCTGGCGCTGCTCCTGTTTCTTCTGCCGCCGCTCTTCGCGTTCCATCATGCGGCGCATCTCTCGGTTCATCGTTCTTCGTTCCTCACAGTTCGAACCATACGCCGACACATCGTCGTGTCGCGTCTCGACTCAAGGCTTGTTGTGTGGCAGGGGTGGAGGGACTCGAACCCCCAACCTACGGATTTGGAGTCCGTCGCTCTAACCAGTTCGAGCTACACCCCTAGGGGCCCATCAGTATAGGTCCGTGCTCGCCGTGTGGGAATTTGGCAGTTGGCTCAGAACCGGAACGCACCCGCGACGTACTCCCGGCCTGCACGGTCGACGAGTCTGACGTCGACACCGCCGTCCACCAACCCGCCTTCGACCGTCACCGCCACCGCAGGCCGGAGCGGGGCCCGATACCGGAATCGGGCCGTGACCGGATCCACGCCGGTTCGTTCTACCGCCTGACATGCCCACGCCGACTGCAGGAGTCCATGAACGACCACGCCGGGGAGTCCGGCGGCGACAGCGGCCGCATGGTCCCAGTGGATCGGATTGAAGTCCTGGGAGGCGGCGGCATACCGGACGAGATCGCTGCGGGAAGCCGAGCGGGCGAGCGGGGCGAGCGACCCGTCGACAACGTCGGCCGCGAGCGCCGGCGACAGCTCGGACCCGGCGTCCGGATCCGGTTCGACCTCCTCTCCCGCCTCGCCGGCGGGCGGGCTATCGCCCGACATCAGGAACGTCGAAGAACCGGAAACGACGGCTTCCCCAGCCTCGAGCACCTCGAGCTCGAAGCCCACGAAGGCGACCCCCGATCGCTCACGCACCCGGGTGACGATGCCCGTGACTTCCAGCGTGCGGTCCAGAGGTATCGGTCGCGCCCACGTGAAGGTCTGATCGCCGTGGATCACCGACCTGGCGGCGCCCTCGAGGTCGGGGTCGGCGAGAAGTCGGGGAGCCACGACGAACAACATGGCGCCGGCGATCGAGCGGGGAGCTTGGTCCGCCCAGCGCCCCGGATCCTCTCCGGTGGCGGCGACGTATCGTTCGACGAGAGCAGAGGCGGTTGAGAACGTTGCCGGCCCGTAGGAACGGCCTTCGAGGGCATCGAGGCTCATGCTGCAACACTACCGCCGCGACCCACCCGGGCAGACGGATGACCCGTTGGCACACAGGAGAGAGGGGCGGGTCATCTGACCCGCCCCTCTCTCATCGACCCCTGACTCCGCAGGTTCCACGCTACCAGCGCGGACCTCAGCGAGTCTCGCGGTGAGCGGTATGAGAACGGCACCACTTGCAGTACTTCTGCAGCTGAAGCCGATCACGTGTATTGGTCTTGTTCTTCGTCGTCACGTAGTTGCGCCGCTTGCACGTGTCGCACGCCAACGTGATCGGCGGTCTCTTGTCAGAAGGCATTTAGCTCACTCGCTTCGCTCGTTCGCTGCTGAACGCTGTGCGCCAAACGCGACACGCCAGAACTCTCTGGCCCACCGCCCACCGCGCACCGCGCACCGCATCACTTGCTGATCTTGACAACCCGACCAGCACCAACAGTCCGACCACCCTCACGAATCGCGAACCGCTGCCCCTCATCCATCGCGATCGGCGTGATCAACTGCACCTGCATCTCCGTATTGTCCCCAGGCATCACCATCTGCGTCCCCTCAGGCAACGTCACCGCACCCGTCACATCCGTCGTCCGGAAATAAAACTGCGGCCGATACCCAGAGAAGAACGGGTTATGACGACCACCCTCCTCCCGAGTCAAAATATAAACCTGAGCATCAAACTCGGTATGAGGCGTAATCGACCCAGGCTTCGCCAACACCTGACCCCGCTCCACCTCATCCTTACCCACACCCCGCAACAACACCCCCACATTGTCACCAGCCTGACCCTGATCCAACAACTTCCGGAACATCTCAATCCCAGTAGCCACCGTCTTCTTGGTCGCCTTGATCCCCACAATCTCAACCTCTTCATTGACGTTGAGAACACCCTGCTCAATCTTGCCCGTCACCACCGTCCCCCGACCCGTAATCGAGAACACATCCTCAATCGGCATCAAAAACGGCTTATCCGTATCCCGATCAGGCTCCGGCACAAACGAATCCACAGCATCCATCAACGCCATGACCTGATCCTGAGACCCCTCATCCCCCTCCATCGCCCGCAACGCAGACCCACGCACCACCGGCGTGTCATCACCCGGGAACTCATACTCAGTCAACAGATCCCGAACCTCGAGCTCCACCAACTCCAGAAGCTCCTCATCATCCACCATGTCGACCTTGTTCAAAAACACAACAATCGACGGCACACCCACCTGACGCGCCAACAACACATGCTCACGCGTCTGCGGCATCGGCCCATCCGTCGCCGCCACCACCAAAATCGCACCATCAACCTGCGCCGCACCCGTAATCATGTTCTTGATGTAATCAGCATGACCCGGCATATCCACATGCGCATAATGACGATTCGCCGTCTCATACTCCACATGAGCAATCTGAATCGTGATCCCCCGCTCACGCTCCTCCGGCGCCTTATCAATCATGTCAAACGCCGTAAACGTATTCGAACCACCAACACGCTCAAACAACGTCTTCGTGATCGCCGCCGTCAACGTCGTCTTCCCATGATCAATATGACCCATCGTCCCCACGTTCACATGCGGCTTCGTCCGCTCAAACTTCGCCTTCGCCATAACGATGTCCCTTTCTAGTGTGATCGTGGGCCGGTGAAGCCCATCTGCGATGTAGCGGCGGGCGGACTCGAACCGCCGACCTCTCGATTATGAGTCGAGCGCTCTCACCTACTGAGCTACGCCGCCTCGTTGCGGAGCCATTCTGCTCCGCCATACCTCGTCATCTGTGCCACGAAGTACGCGAGCCCCCTCGGGGACTTGAACCCCGGACCCCTTCCTTACCATGGAAGTGCTCTACCACTGAGCTAAGGGGGCGTGGATTGTGTTGACGCCGCCATGGGCGCCGTCGTGCCGGGAGAAGGATTTGAACCTCCGAAGGCTTGCGCCGGCAGATTTACAGTCTGCTCCCTTTGGCCGCTCGGGCATCCCGGCATACCCGGCCTGCACCGGGGCGACGAAAGCATAGCTTCGGCCGGAAACCGGAACAAAGCGATCAGAGTCGGCCCGCCGGTCAGCGCGGTCCGTACGCCATCTCCCGCAGCCGTTCGATTCGTTCCTCCACGGGTGGGTGGGTCGAAAGCATCCGAAGGAGGGACCCTCCCCGGAGCGCCTTCAGGGGGTTGTCGATGTAGAGCTGACTGAAGGCCGGATCCACGTTCATGGGTATCTGAGCGGTCGCCTGGCCGATCTTGGCCAGTGCCGACGCCAGCTGCATCGGCTGGCCGGTGATCTCAGCTCCTGTGCGATCCGCCTGATACTCCCGGGCGCGGGAGATACCCATCCTGATGACCACCGCCGCCATCGGCCCCACGATGAGCGCGATCAACGCCCCCACGGCCCCGAGCGGATTCTCGCGATCACGCCCGCCACCGAACCACAAGGCACTGCGGGCCAGGATGGCGATGGCCGAACCGATCATGGCGGCGATTGAGCTGATCAGGATGTCTCGATTGCGGACGTGGGCCAACTCGTGGGCCAGCACCCCCTGGAGTTCCTCATAGGTCATGATCTGGAGGATCCCGCTGGTCACGGCCACCGCCGCGTGGTTCGGGCTCCTGCCGGTGGCAAACGCATTGGGTTGCGGGCTGTCGATCACATAGATGCGCGGCATCGGCATGTTCGTCTGAGTGGCCAGAGCCCTGACAATGGAGTACACCTGCGGGAGTTCATGCTCTTCCACAGGCTTGGCCCGGCTCGAAGCCAGGGCGAGCTTGTCGGAGAAGAAGTAGGCACCGAGATTGAACACGGCGGCGATTCCGAGTCCGACCCAGATCGACTGGCCGAGCGAAATGGCGATCAGGCCGAGGAGGGCGGCCATGAAAGCCAGCAACCCGACCGTCTTGAGGTTGTTCATGGCATGAATGCTATCCGGCCCACCGGGCAAACCGGACCGCCGTCCGGCTGCAGACCGCACCCACGCGGGTGGGGCGCCCCCGATGGGGCGCCCCACCCATGTTCGAACGTCGCCGGCGATCAGTCGGTGCTCACCGACACGACCGTCAGATCGAACAGCTCGGCCTCGGAGTAAGAAACGGCTCCGAGATACTTGGTGCCGGCATCGAGTCCGGCCCATGAGACCGAAACCGTGGCACTTCCACCCAACGTTGCCGACGTGGGCGCCGTCACCGACAGATCGGTGACGTTGCTTCCGTCGGCCGGTGTCGCCGACACGCTCCAGTCGAAGAGCGTGTAGTTGGCGTCGTCACCATCGGTCTGCCAGCCATGCACGACGACCGTATATACGCCGGCATCCGGGAAGAGCACGTTCACCTCTTCAGCCGAGGTTCCCGACCCGCTGCCGCCGACGAAACTGCCGTCGGGACCGAACACGTACAGGTCCAGGTCGTCGTCACCATCGGTGTAGTCGTCGAAGAGGGAGATACGTGTATACGCAGATCCCTCCGGAACTTCCACGCCGTGAAGGGTGATCCCGACACCGGTTCCGAGCGCCGTGTTGATGTCATCGGCCGGGTCGTCCACGACCGTGCCCTCTTGCGTGTTGGCGGCGACCAACCCGTGCGGGGCGGCCACGAAGTCGCCGGTGTACCCGAAGCTCACGGCGTAGTCGGCCGTGCCTTCGGTACCGGCACCACCAACCTCGTCGGGAGCGGCCAGCTTCACGGGCTGGATGACCAGCTGACTGGTCACCTGATGCCCGCGGTTGCCTTCCCACGTGAGCGTGCCGAACGAGTACTGGTCGAGCGGCGCATCGGTCCGGGTGAAGGTGACCTTGAAGTCGGCGTTCTGGCCGGGCCGCAGCCGCAGCCGCGCTGGCGAGACCGTCACGTCGATCCCCGCAGGGGCATCGACACTGGCGGTGAATACGCCGGCCTTGCCCGACACGTTGGTGACCCGACGCATCACCGTCTGGCTTCCCGCCAACTCGGCCACCGCGATGTTGGGCTGGTTCAGGTCGCTCGGGTCGAGGACCCTCACGCCGAACACATCGGTGCACACGCTCGCAGCCAGCTGGCCCGTTCCGCACAGGAACCCGACGTACTGGTTGAAGCCGACCTTGTACACCAGACCCGGATCGAGCGCAGCGTTCGGGTTCACATGACCCGAACCATCGTCGAACGGAGTCATCGATGCCACCTCGTCGGCAGTCGTCATCAGCGCCGACTTGATCATGTCTGGTGACCACCCACGATGCGCCGACTTCACGACTGCGGCCAGACCCGCGATGTGCGGGCTCGACATCGACGTACCCGAGAGCGCATCGAAGTCACGGCCGTTGTAGCCGGGAGGCGACACTGCCGCGATCACATCGACGCCGGGGGCGATGATGTCAGGCTTCAAGATGTCGCCGGACGCTGCCAGCGGGCCCTGAGACGAGAACGCCGCACGCTGCGGCGCAGTCGTGTCCACGACAGGCACGCCTGGACTGAGTTGACCCGTGGCCGCGTCGCCCTCTGCAGCGATGTAGGCGGTGATCTCACCAAACGCCTCTTCGTCGACGTGAATCGACGGCACGAAATGAATGTCGGCGTTGATGGAGTTCGGCGAGGGATTGGCAAGGACCATGCCCAGGCCGCCCGCGTCCCGCACTGCCAGCGACTTGTCGACCCGTGCGATGACGCCGCGTTCGCAGAGGACCATCTTGTCGTCGACGGCGACGGGGTCGAGGCTTCCTGGAACGCACAGCCGTACGTCCTCGGAGTCGGCGCCCGCCAATCCGACGTTCACCGAGTGAACGAGGGGCAGGACGTCGGTCCCCGTGTTCTGGAACGACGCGCTCGTGTACGAGGTGCCGTCACCGAGGGTGAGGGTCGCCTCCGAGTACCGGTCGTGGGTTCCTGCAGCAACCGTGGTGATCCACGGGCTGGGATGGGCGACCGTGCTCGCTCCTGCGGTGTTTCCGGCCGAAGCCGCCACGAACACACCGGCGTCCTCGGCGAAGAGGAACGCCACCTCGACCGGGTCGAGGAAGTTGGTCCGAGTCCCCGAGATCGAGTAGTTGATCACGTCGACGCCGTCGGCAACGGCCTGATCGATCGCCGCCACCGAGTCGGTGGTGAGGCATCCGCCTTCCGGAGCCCGACCCCAGCAGACCTTGTAGGCCGCAATCCGAGCCATCGGAGCCATACCGCTGGCCGTGCCGAGCACCTGCCCGTCGACTACGACATCGACATTGCCGTTCCCGCCGGCCGTGCTGGCCGTGTGGGTTCCGTGACCATCGGCGTCGCGGGGGGAGTCGTACTCGTACGGGAACTCGGTCTTCGCCGTCGTCCCGTCGCCCCATCCGGAGTTGTAGTACCGGGCTCCGATGAGCTTGCGGTTGCAGTCGCTGGCATCGAAGGAGTCACCGGCCACGCACTCACCGTTCCAGCGCCTCAAAGCCGGGAACCCTCGTCCGGCGTTGTCGGCGAAGCTGGCGCTCTCCGGCCAGATACCCGAGTCGACCACGCCGATGATGACATTGCGCCCCGTGTATCCCATGTCCCAGGCCCCTCCGTCATCGGTGAGACCGAGGAAATCCGGGGTCGAGATGGTGTCGAGTTGACGGACTTCGTCCTCGACCACGGCGAGCACGCCGGACTGCTTGGCGAGAGCCGTCGCTTCGGTCCCCGACATGCGGGCGGCGAATCCATTGAACACCACTCCGTAGTCGTAGATCTTCTTGCCGGTCGAGATGCCCGCCGACCTCATAGCGGCGTTGGCACGTCCCCGCAGATAGCTGCGATACCTCACGGCCGCAGTGCTGTTGGCGTCGACCTTCTGTCCCTCAGCCGGTTTGGTGGCGGCGTACCCGGGAACGTCCCCCGCATATCCGGCGACCGGATCCCCGGCCATCATGACGATGTAGGTGCTCTCGGTCTTGTCCGCAACGATTCCCGCTACTGCATCGGCCGGTACAGAAAAATCCCCAGCTTCCTGCGCGGAAACCGGGGATAGGCCGAACAACATCGAGAACGCAGTGAACAAGAGCAGCAGCACGCCGCGCTTGGAGCGCTTCACCATGCTTCCTCCTCTGGTTTCCCCGCTGTCTCTCCCGCCTCCGACCCCCAACCGTCAGAGACCCGTCAACCATAGACCCTGTCTGTGCAGGGTGACAAGACCAGATCTGTCGCGAACGCGACAATTCGGCGACTTTTCTACTTTCTGGCCACGAGCACTCGAAAGTCGCCCAGTCCGCGGGGGTGAACAAGCGTTTCGGCCTCCGCCCGGCGAGTTCGGACCGCCAGTCGCTGCATGTCATCGCCGGCACGGGCGAGTTCGAGTTCGGTGCGGCGCATGTCGGAGATCCGCCCGCGGAGTCCCCACGCCCCGAGAAAGTCGTCCTGACGGTGGATCTCCACAGACGCGCCCGCTTCCTCGGCCGCCGCCGCCATCGCCGTGAAATTGACGTCGGCCGTTATGTCCGTGGCACCCGGTTCGTCTAGCGGGTGCGGACCAAGGTGGTGCGACCGGTACGTCCGCAACGTTCCATCCCGGCGCCGGGGAGCGAGATTCTCGGCAACGTCGCCGTAGTCGATGAGCACCACCGACCCGCGGTCGAGCATACGAACCGCTCGCCGCACCCAACCCGCGGCCTCGATCTGGACCTCCACCCAACCTCCGACCTCCACCGGACCGGCGAACCGAGCCAACCAATCCCCGACTTCGGGCCGAACCGGCGCGTCCACGAAACACAGATCGTCGTCATCCGCTCCAACCCATCGTTCCCGCCACCCCGCTTCGGTCAGTTGAGCGATGGCCATCGGCAGGTTGTCCAGGAGCTCGTTGGCGAGGATCACGCCGGCCATGGGCGTCTGCAGATCTTCGAGCGACGAGAACACGGCGTCGGCGCCCACGATGGTTTCCAGCGCGGCGCGGGCTGCAGGTGAGGCCTCGACCGCCCGAGCCGGTACCGGCAGAGCTGAGAGCAACGGGGCCAGCAGTGAGCCGCTACCTCCCGCCACCTCGACCAGGCCAAAATCGGCGCCGACGCGATCCCTCTCGGCGCCAACGTAGACAGCCAGCGTCTCCCCGAAGAGCACGCTCACCTCGGGCGACGTGAGGAAGTGCCCGCTCTTGGTGGAGCGGAGCTCGGCCGAGGCGAAGAACCCTCCGTCGCCATAGAGCGCCTCACGCATGAACTCGTCGAAAGGAATCGGTCCACCCGCGGCGATTTGTCGCACCAGTCGCGCCTTCATGAATCCATCAAGCTACCAGTGCTCTCAGAGACCCCATCCGAGGCTCGATCGGCCATACTCCGACCATGGAATTCGGAGTCTCGATCTTCGCCACCGACACCACAATCGATCCGGTGACCGTCGCCAAGGCCGCCGAGGATCGCGGGTTCGACTCGCTGTGGCTTCCGGAGCACAGCCACATCCCCGCCTCCAGAGAGACGCCGTGGGGAGGGGTCGCCGGGGCGCCACCTCTGCCCGAGCACTACTGGCGGACGCTCGACACCTTCGTCGCACTTGGCGCGGCCGCCGCGGCAACGGATCGCCTCAAACTCGCGACCGGCATCACGCTGCTGGCACAACGTGACCCGATCTGGACGGCGAAGGAGGTCGCGACCGTCGATCACCTTTCGGGCGGCCGCTTCATATTCGGCATCGGGTACGGCTGGAACAAGGAAGAGCTGGCCTCTCACGGGGTCTCATACACGGAACGGCGCGCATTGATGCGCGAGAAGATCCACGTCATGAAAGCACTGTGGACGGACGACGTCGCTTCGTATGCCGGCGAGAAGCTACACCTCGAACCGTCCTGGGCGTGGCCCAAGCCGATCCAGAAGCCGCATCCGCCGATCGTGCTGGGGGGCGCGATCGGACCCAGAACTCTGGCGGACATCGTGGAGTTCTGCGACGGATGGTTTCCGCTCGGACGCTACGACCTCGAGGAGGGAACGCGAGCGGTCCGCCAGGCTCTCACCGACGCAGGTCGAGACGACTCTGCCTTCGAGTTCTCGTATTTCCACGCCCGGCCGTCGGACGATTTCATCGGGCACCTCTCCACGCTGGGGTTTTCGCGAGCCGTGTTCGGGCTCCCTCAGGGTGACGCATCCGAGGTCATGGCCTCGCTCGACGAACTCGCCCGGTTCGCGGCTCGAATGAAGTGAAGACTCCGCTCCGGGTCCTGTTCGTCGCCTCCGAGGTGGTCCCCTACGCAAAGACCGGCGGGCTGGCCGATGTCGGAGGGGCGTTGCCGGCCGCACTTCGAGCCGCCGGTCACGACGTCGTGACGATCCTGCCGCTGTACTCCGCCATCGACCGCAGCGGCCTCCGGCCCGTACCGGAGTGGTCCGGCACCTGTCAGGTCGGGAGTCATGGTTTCGACTGGCTGCTGTGGCAAGACCCCGCCACGAACACTCGCTTCGTCGAGGTACCCGCATTGTTCGATCGGCACGAGTTCTACACCCACGATCCCGATGAACACATACGATTCGCGGTCTTCTCGCAGATCTGTCTCGACCACGTCGTGACCACGGGCTGGATCCCGGACATCATCCACTGCAACGACTGGCAGACAGGTCTGATGCCGGCGATGCTCCGGGGCCCATATTCGTCGGCGTTGGCGGGCACCCGATCGATACTGACGATCCACAACCTTGGATACCAGGGTGTCTTCGGAGCCCAGTCCGCAGATGAGCTCGGGCTGGAAGGCCACACTCACCTCCTTCATCGCGAGCACCTTGCAGAGGGCCGGATCTCCCTGCTCGAGACCGCCATCATGCACGCAGATGCCATCACCACGGTCTCCCCGACCTATGCC
>JAOUGY010000467.1 GCA_029865445.1 Acidimicrobiia bacterium
GGCTCCACTCCAGCGTCTCCGCCAGTGACCGATGCCGTTTGTGCCGCCAATCATCCGCAGCTGACAGGTCGACCGGCTCACCCCG
Source organism: Acidimicrobiia bacterium (assembly GCA_029865445.1). GTDB lineage: Bacteria > Actinomycetota > Acidimicrobiia > Spongiisociales > ZC4RG35 > JAOUGY01. The sequence goes on from JAOUGY010000467.1 coordinate 86, forward strand.
CGCGAGTTGGGCAGCCAAGGCTCGCAAGCCGTCCGACTCGGTCACCTTCGCTGCGGCAAGCTCGAGCGCGAGCGGCAGTCCATCCAGCGATCGGCATATGGTCGATACGAGCTGCGCACTCGCCGCATCGAACACCACCGGGGTTCCCCGGGATCGCACCCTGTCGATGAAGAGGCCGGCAGCATCGCTGGCAAGAACCTCATCCGGGTCTCTTGACTCGACAAACCGCAGCGGCGCCACCGGATACACCCGTTCGTGACGTACGCCGAGGCGTATCCGGCTCGTGACCAGCAGGACCACCTCAGGGCATCGTTCGCCTATCGAAGCGGCGAGTTCGCTCACGGATACGTGCTCACAGTTGTCCAGCACGACCATGCCCTTCCAGCTGCGGAGATAGTCCAGGATCGCCTCGCGGTCCTCGCTGAGGAGTCCGAGCGATCGGCTGAGCTCCGCCCACACCCCGCTTTGCTCGACGTCGGCGAGAGGCACCCAGGCGACGGCGCAAGTTCGAGCCTGGCGGTAGGTCGCCTCGATGGCGAGTCGAGTCTTGCCGACTCCGCCGGGACCAATGAGTGTCACCAGCCGGTGATCGCGAAGGAGGAGCTCGATATCGGCCAGTTCGACACGTCGACCGATGAAGCTGCTCATGTCGCGCGGAGCCTGTCGACAGACCAGCGGACCGGCCGGCGCCATTGCCTGCGCTTCACGGCGGAAGATCTCATCCTCCAGCTCCTGTTGGTCCGTTGTCAGTGCGACGTCTTGTCGTGCCGCGACTGCGCGAAGCTCGGAGACGGTCCGGCGGGCTTTGGAGACTCTTCCGGCTTGGAGGTTCGCTCGGGCAAGAAACTCGCGTATCCCCAGATCGTCGGAGAGAACGTCTCTGTTCATCATCGACGCGATCCCATCGGCGACTGCGGCCGGATGGCCAAGGGCGAGCCCCGCGGACGCCCACGCCAGCACGGCCGACCGAAAGTCCTTCTCGAGACGTACTCGGGTGGGTGGCGCCCACTCTCCGGTGACACCGGCCAGGGTCGGCCCGGGTGGACGCGCGAGCAGCAACTGCCCGGCAGACTCCCAGTCCGCTCCTGACAGCGGAGGCTCGTGAGATCCTCGAATGGAAGTCCGGACTCTCGCACAGTCGATGTCCAATCCGGTGGACGGATCCAGCTCGTAGCGGGCGCCGTTCCGTATCACGATCCCGTGGCCCACTGCTGTGGTGAGCCGGGAACGAAGTCGGGATATGGCGGTGTGTAAGGCGCCTTCCGGGCGCGTCGCTTCGGTTGCGCCGTCGCCCGACGCCGGCCAGAAGGCATCCAGGAGTTCTCCGACAGTCGCACCGTGGTCCCACCGGGTCGCCAGGTACGCCATGATCTCGAGTGCCTGGCCGGACAGCTCGATTTGACCCCCGCTCCCAATAATCCGAACAGGCCCAAAGACCTGTATCGAGACCACCAACCCTCCGGCCACCGACAGAGGGCGAATTTAGTGGCCCGAACTGTCCGATGACGGCAGAGGCGCAGGAACATGGGGCCGGCCCGCTCATTGCGACGTGGCCTCGTTCACGATCTTGTGATCTCGACCGAGTCGAGTTGGTCGGCGATGGGTTCGCAGGTCACTCCGTCCGCCACGAACGTCACGTCCCACCTGGCCCGACCCGTACCGGCTCCGGCGGTCATCACCCACGATCCGTCGAGCATCTCGGCCGCCACTGGAGTGATCGCCACTTCGTAGATGCCCTCCCATCGGCATACAACCTCGCCGGCGTCGTTCGTGGCCTCCTGGCTGAGGTCGACCGCCCAAGCGATCTCGGCATTGCCCTGCTCCACCGTCGCGGATGCCGGGTGGATCGCCGTCTCGAACTCGCCGGTGATCGGGCAGTCGTCGCATTGGCGGGAGAACATGTACGCCCTGACCCGAGGGTCGGTCGGTACCTCGCGACCGTCTGCAGCCACGATCGTCGCCTCGTATGCGCCATGTGGAACGGCAGCTTGCACCGCGGGAAGCGTGGTGGTCGTCGCGTCCGGGATCGTCGCCGTGGGAGACGAGGTCGCTGTCGTGGTGGTCACTGCCGTAGTCGGGGGCGTCGTTGTTGGCGCCGCCTCTGCGGTGCATGACGAGAGCAGCGCAGTGGAGATGAGCACGGCAATCCGCACTCCCCGGGTTCGAAGTGGTCGCATGGATGGTCCCTTCGTCGTGTCGAGGAAGCGTGGGGTCGACTGCTTACCCGCTGCTTACCCACATGAATGCGAGGGTGTGTAAGCCCCGGGTAAGCATGTGAAGTGAGGGTTGGCCCGAGCGCCGAGGGGCGGCGCCTGGGAAGGAGCAGAGATGAGGTTCTGGAGAAGAAGAGGACGCAGATCTGTGCGTCGGGTGTGGAGGCGGCAGATCGGACTCCCTGTCCTGGTTGCGCTCGTCTTCATGTCATTGACGGTGCCCGCGTATGCCGCAGTACCGGAAGCATTCGACGACTTCTACTCAACGAAGGTCGACGTGGAGGTGGACATCTTCCTGAGTGCGTTCGATCCGGATGGTGATCCGATCACGTTTGTGGTGACCGGCGGTCCCTCGTCTGGGCTTCTGGATGACTGCAGCGACGGGGCTTGCACGTACACGCCGAACGCGGGATTCACGGGCACGGAC
>JAOUGY010000140.1 GCA_029865445.1 Acidimicrobiia bacterium
AGCGGGATCTCTACGTTGAACATGGTGATGTCGTCTACGCGGTCGTAGGTGATCGTGCCCGACATCCGTTCGACCAGCTCCCGGGCCACCGACAGTCCAAGCCCGACGCTACCCGAGAGCAACGCGCCACGGCCGCCGTGCACGAACCTGTCGAAGAGCCGGGCGATGATCTCGTCCGGAACTCCCGGCCCGTCGTCGGCCACCGTGATCTTGGCGACGTCTGCAGCTTGCTCGACGATCACCGCGATGTGCTCACCTCCATGTCTGTTGGCATTGGACACGAGGTTTCGAAGGACCTGACGGAGCCGAAGTGAGTCGGCGGCCACGTAGATCGGGGGGCACGACGACTCGATCGTCCGTCCATGCTTGACGAACGGCTCGAGGACTGCGTCAATGCTCTCTCTCAGAGACGTCGGCTCGATTCCGATGCTCAATTCGTTGGCGTCGATCCGGGCCGCCGTCAAGAGGTCGTCGACCATTCGCGACAGCTCCGTCGACTCGCTGTGGATGATCGAGATCAGGTCCATGGCCGCGGGCCGGTCGTCGATGCCATCGGCCATGAGGATCTCTGAGAACCCATGGATGCTGGTCAATGGAGTGCGAAGCTCGTGGGAGATCCCGGCGATCAGTTCGTCTTTGGCATGGCTGATGGCACGTTCTGCCTCGACCCGGGACTTCATCTCCACCTCCTGGCGGTGGAGCCGCCGGCGAGCCCACACCCAGTAGGCGAGCATCGCTGCCGCAGGAATCGCCAACGTCGTCAGGGTGCGGGTGACACTGGCAATCTTGCCGGCCGCACTCTGGTTGGCCTCGATCGCGTCCTCGGCAACACGCTGTCGCTCCGTGAGATCGTTCAACAGGTCCGAGTACGCCGGCTCCATGTCCTGGAGGCGTGCCCGGGCCGCCATGGCCACGTTCTCGGATTCGAGCTCGGCGAGCACGGTCGTCGCCGCCGATGCGAAGGAGGCTGCTTCCGGCGACTGGAGTTCGAACGCGACGCTCCGAAACGCGGCGAGGGACGCCGCCGCCTCGTCGAAGGCGACCCGGGCGTCTTCATCCTCGGCGACTCCGATCTGGTGGTCGGCCTCGAACACGATGGCCTGGGCGACGGCGGCACGAGTGATTCCGGCCGCCCCGGCGGAGGCGTTGGCGAGATGCAGGTCCATGGCGTTGTCGGCGAGGTTGGTGAGCGCGGACGAGTTCGACCAAGCGCTGGCGATCGCCACGGTGGTGGTGACGACGAGCGCTCCGACCACAACGGCGGCCGTACGAAGGAGGGTGGGGTTGTCGGCCGATTCGGAGAGAATCCGCCGCCACTTGGGTTCTCGGATGTGCTTGGCGTCGGCTGCGGTCATGAAGGCACCGCGTTCCGAGGCCTGCCGAGGCGGCGGGCGGTGGCATAACCTGCCACTCCAAGTCCCAGCAGCCAGGGCAGCGCCTGCGAGAACGCGGCACCAACGAGACGGACGACACCGGTGGCTCCTTCACGATTGCCGGCGGGCGATGCGAAATCGGACGCGGAACGTGCCGGTGTCGAGAAGTCGAAAACGAATCGCGAGCGAGCCGCCCCGACGTCGACCCCGGTGGTCGGTGTGGTCGTCGGGACTGTCGTCGCTGCCACCGTGGACACCGTCGATTCGACGGTGGACGGCGTCGTGGTGGAGGCGACGGTCGGGCGGGTCGTTGTCGTGGGCATTGTCGTCGTAGTGGCCAGACTGCTGGTTGTCGTGGTGCTGGCGATGCTCAGAGCCGCAAACTCGATCATGCTCGGTGTCGAGCGAGAGCCGTACGCCAGCCACACAGGTTCTTCATCGGAGCTTTCGGCCGTGATCCTTAGCCGCAACGTCCGATTTTCATCCAGCTTCTTGGCCGTGAGTGTCATCGGAACGTCCACCGGGGCGAATGTTGTCTCCGATGTGAACGTGGCCTCTCCACCACCGAGATCCACGCAGTCCTCGCCGACGCAGTCGAGCACGTGTGCACGAATCGTCGTCCTCGCCCCGCCGGCGGCGGTGCGAACCCATATGGTGACGTTGGCGTCACCCTCCACAACCACCCCGTCGGCGTCGAGGACGAAGTCGAAATACCTCGACTCGTCCTCCTCGTTCACCGGGCGTCCACCCGATCCCAGCGTCCGCCCGGGATTCGAGTCGGCGTCGAAGTCGTCGACCCGGGTCGAGAGCGGCGGCTCTCGGGTCAAGGCTCCGCCGGCGTCGCCCTCCGAGAGGTAGAAAGGTTCGGGCGCGTCGGCCATCACGGCCGGCATCACTCCGAACGTGACGGCGGCGATCATCACCGCGGCCGCCGTGGCCGGCCTCCTCATGTGTGATCGGCGAGCGGTAGTTCGATGGTGACCAGCGTCATGTCCTCGGTCCGATGGTGTGCAAGCCGACCCGACATTGCCTCCACGAGGTCTTTGGTCACGGCGGCGGCGAGGCTGGTGGGATCCTCCGGATACCCGTTGGCTCCGTGTCTGAGGATCTTGAGGATGTCGTCGCCGACAACGAGATCGCGACCTGCCACCGACAGCGACCCGATGCTGGCTTCGCGGCCTGCGACGAGCGCGATCTGGCTTGCACCCGCAGACTCGGCGAGCATCACCAGGTTGGATACGGCAAGGGCCAGATCCTCCGGATCCGCGATCACTTGCACCGGCTCGGGCAGGCTGGTCAGCCCGGTGAACCCGGAAGCGACCTGGTCCATGAGCGCGCTCAGCTCAACCGTCGTGGCCTGTGAGGTGTGGGCGGTCCCCCGCATTTGGTCCGCCACCACGAGGTTGCGGATGGAAGTCACCAGTCCGGCATCGGACATACGTCCTTCGTCGGTCCTGGTTCGGGCGTCCAGGTCTGCGGCGATCGCGGTCGGGATTGCGGGCGTTGGTGGTTCGGTGCGGGGTCGAGGTTGGGCCGGTGGGACGCGAATGGTGGTGGGGATGCTGCGCTGTTCCCAGCGCGACCGGACCCACCTCAGCGTCAACGCCAGGACGAGCAAGGGGAGGGCAAACACGATGAGTGCGGTGATGATCAGAGCGAGCCGGCCCGAGTCGCCACCGCTGGCAGCAAGCGAGGTCCGGGCTTCGGCCCGTCGGCTCGCGACTACATCCACGAAACTCCGATATGCCAGCTCGAGGGTTCCTGCGTCGGCTTCCACCGTCGACGGAGGATCCCCCGCATCCAATCGGTCCAAGAACCCGGTAGCGGTGGAAGCGAAGCGTTCTGCCGATCTGACAAGAGTCGGGTCGTCGTCGCCGTAGACGTCGATCGCCTGCACGAACACCTCGAGGACCGATCTGGCCTCCGACTGGGCGAGTTCCCCTGCCCGATCATCCTGAGCCGACAACACGAGGGCCTGACCGGTCGCCGCTTCGACGAATGCTGCGGTCTCGGACAACCCTGCGAGTGCATCCAACGTCCGAGCGTCTCTCCCCACCCTGGCCGCGATCACCGACTCAGCAACGTATACAGCGCCTGCGCCTATCGCGGAGCCGATGAGGAGGAGCAGCACCAACGCCAGTACGCGTCGGACTCCGTACGCCGGCGATGTCATGAGGGACCCACTTGATTGTCGATGACGCTCTCCTGATCTGCGACCGTCCGTCCCGGAAATCACTGGGTGGCGGGTGCAGACAAGCGAAGATAGTAATTCGAGCCGATCGAGGGAGATGATGGCAAAGGCGAGGTCGACCCAGCTGGCTGTAACCCCGACGCGGTGGGTGGCTGCTGTGGCAGCCATCGCATTGGTGGTTCACATAGCGGTGTTGTGGCTGCTCGAAGGCGGAATGCCCGACCCGTACGCGCTCGGCCAGGTCGTCGGTGTCCACCTGGCCGCGTTTCTCGTCACGGCCCTCGTCGCCTCCATCACGAGGCTGGGATCCGTCGGGGCGATGGTGGCCGTCTATCTGCTGGCGTTCGCTGCTTTCCAGGTGTTGCTGGTGATCACCGAGCTTCGGTGACGTCAGTCGACGAACTGGGCCACGGCGGTCTGCTCGTCGGCGCCCTCTTCGGGTCCCCGCACCAGTTCGACCGTGTAGAGGGACACTCCGCGCCAGGCCGTCCACCTCACGTCGGCGTGCATTCCGTTCAGGAGTTGACGAGCCACGTTGAGTTGGTGGTCGACCTCCTTGGGGGGATTCTCTCGTGCCGCGGCTTCCGTGTATCCATCGAGGAGGCTTCCGTCGTGACCGACGTTCACCTCCACCTTGTCGCCCTCGATCGTGGCGACCAGTCCGATGTGCTCGGCACCGTGGGCTGTTGCGCTCAGGAGGAGGTTGGTAAGCAGTCGTCGCATCCGGAGCGGATCCACCATGACCCGGACGTCAGGGCAGTCGACTGCGGCATCCCAGCCCGCGTTGTTGACTGTGGCGAGAGCCGCTTCGATGATGCCCGGTAGTTCGACCGTCCGGAGCCCTCCTCGCACCGAGTGGAGCGCCTCGGGATTTCGGGGCGGTGCGTCGGGATCGGTTTCCGCCTCCTCGAGCTCGGTGGGGAGAGAGGACGAGAACGCATCCGGCTGACGCGGGTCGTATACGTGCTGGCTCGGCGGTTCCTCCTCTGCGTCCGGCTCCATCGCAGCCCGGACCCGGAGGGCGACACCGACCACCGCTGCCAGGCCGATCAGCCCGAACACGACCTTGAGGATCGGAGAGGCGCTCCGACCATCGGTGGGGCCTCCGAGGTCATTCTGACGGGCAGCCAGGAGGTCATGGACCAGGTCGAACTTCACGTCGGCCTGAGTGCGTTTGACCTCCGATGCCACATCGGTCGTCCCGTCCTCGAGCAGTCCGAGAACGAGGTTCGCCGCTTGGGCATATGACTCACCGGCGTCCTTGATCGCCTGTTCTCCCTTGAAATCCGCGGTGGCGGCGTTGAACGCGGTGAGTTCTGCGGCCGCCTGCGCCTGAGCCGATCGGAACTCCTCCGACATGGTCTGACCTGTGTTGACGGCCACTCCCAGGGCCGTACCCAGAGCGAGATGAGTCTTCTCCGCTGCGTCGAGCATGGTGGACACCGACGAGGCTTCGGATGGACCGGCGAGACACGACGTCGTCAACATGGCGAGCAGCATCAAAGCCCCCACGTGGCGGGCGATGAGCGGGCGGACGGATTTGTTCATGCGGGCGCCTCGTATCAGGTTCTGTGAGTTCGGGCTCTCAGACACGGACTTTCTGACGGTCGGTCACGTGGTCTTATCGGCCCGGTACCCGCTCATGTTTAGGTGAGTGTCGCGAACTCGCGAGACCACCAATTGCTGCCTCGTCGAGGGGATCGACGTTGTCAGAAAGGGGAGGGGACCAGACCGGCAAAGATGGCCCCGCACAATCCGAGCACCACGCCGATGGCGAGGGCGGTGTACCGGGCCGGCCAGTACTCATCGATTTGACCGGCTCGGATTTCGATCACGGTGCGCGCAGTCGCAAAGACAAACGTCACGATGGCGATCCAGGGGAGAATGAAGACCGCCCAGGTCGGTGGGGGCTGGGCCAGCAAGGTCGACGGCCGGTCGACGGTCACCAGGATCGCTCCGGCCATGGGCAGGAAGATCGCGAGCGTGCCCGCTGTCACCGTCCAGGCAGTCCGTGTCGAGGAACTTGGTGCCGAGCGCCACGCCCACAGCGTGAAGACTGCGGCGAGCGTCGTCCCGAAGATGGCCATGATGATCGCCCCGAGCTCTCCCCCGATCGGTCGGTATCTCACCCCTGCGACCGGGACGCTGAACGCGTTGAAGTGAAGGCTGGGACACGCCTCCGTTGGCGGCTCTCCGGAGTCCATGAATCTGCTGAGGATTCGAGCCGTGCACGACTCGAGCCCGGGGGGTGAGGTGGCCACGGGTACCGATACGAGCGTGGCGTCTTCTATCCGCGACGCAAAGTCTTCGGCCCAATCCGCCACGCTGGCGGCGTCGACGGTGGCTTCCACGACGAGTGTGGGGCGACCGAGGCGCGTCACGGTGGGTTCGCGCTCGATCCGGTTCATTGTCCACGCCCCACACGCCTCGGAGGGGTCGAGCGGCGCCAAGAGTTCAGGAGTGGTCGAATACCAGTCGCCGATGATCGGCAGATTCGCATCGGTGACCTCCTCGCCACATGTGATCGTCCAGAACAACGCAGGTGACACCTCAGGGCCGACCGGCAAGTTCGACCCCAGCCCGGCGAGGGCGAGGCGGCCCTCGCTACGGAGCCCGAACTCGCTGGCGGCCCGGTCGATGCGTTCGGTGGCCCACGGGAAGACGGCGACGAGGGACGGCTCCTCGAGAGCGTGTGAGACCGCACTCCGAAACAGGCCCGCGTCGAACCCGACCACCGTGGCGTCTCCGTCTGGTGGCACGAGTTCGATTGGCTCGGGGTGACGGTCGAGTCGCTCGGCGATGCGATTGACGCGGGCGGTGACCTCACCCTTTCCCGGGCACCATCCCGTGCAGGCGGAGGCCACGGCGTCGAGGGCGGCAGGGTACGCCCGCGCCCGGGCGATCATGACCGGTGTGTCCTCGGGTACGACCTGGGTGAGCGTCAGCGTCTGCACGCGGTCGAGCGCGGCCAGTCTGGTGGCAACCCGGTTGCCGTATCCCGCGGCGACAACGTGCCAGCGCGACCACGTCCGGCCTTCGGCCAGCGCCCTCCGGACCTCCTCGAGCGCCGTGACGAATCGGGCCGTCCCATACTCTTCGAGGGCTGTCCCTGCGTCGATCATGTCTTCGCGGCATCTCCGGAGGAGGTCGATCTCGGTCGGCTCGATCGCACAGGCCAGTGTCTCGCCAGAAGCCCCGGTCCCTGGCGGATCGACCACAACCACATCGCGGTCACCCAGAATGGGGAGCGAGTCGTAGTCCGTGAGTCGGGACAGTGGCGTGGATCCCGGTATGGCCGGAAGCACGAGCACGGGCGGTTCCTCCAGAGGGTGTCGGTCTCGGTGCAGGACAGCGACGGCGAGACTGTCCGTTTCCGTTTCCACCCGGAAGCAGGAGACGTTGACGGCCGTCCCGGCCGTGTCGAAATCGCAATCGACCGTCGGGATGGGGTCCCCGATGGAGAAGTCGCCAAAGATGAGAAGGAGCAGGATGATCCCTGCGACGATGGCAACGCCCACGTTCTTCTGGTTGCCCACGCCGCGACGGTAGCGTGCCGGCGGCGGCTCACCGACCCCGGATGTGCGCCATGATCTCTTTGCACGTCGGGCACACGGGGAACCTCTGTGGATCCCGATCGGGGATCCATCGCTTCCCACACAAGGCTTCGACGGCGACCCCTTCGACCGCCGATCGGACGATGTCGCCCTTTTTGACGTAGTGGGCGAAACGCTCGTGGTCTCCGTCGCTGGTGACGGGTCCGAGGTTGGTGTCGGGTCTGACGGTGGTCACGGAACGATTGTGCCACGGATCAGCTGTCGAAACCGAGCCCCAGCCGATCGAGGAAGCGCAGCCAGAGGTTGCGCTTGCCGGTGCGATCCTCGGCGTCCAGAGACCAGCGGGTTGCTTGGATCCCCAGGAACCGGAATGGCTCCGGCGGAAACGGAAGGGGCTTCTTCTTCACGAAGTCGAGTTCGGTGGCTTCCGACCGCCTGCCGTCGAGGAGGTCGAGCGTCACCTCGGCGCCGAACCGCGTCGCCGCGACACCGAGCCCCGTGTAGCCGAGGGCGTAGGCGACCCGTCCATGCAGCGCCGTGCCCCAGAACACACAGAATCGAGTGCTGGTGTCGATCACGCCGCCCCACGCGTTGGAGAACCGAACGCCCTCGAGTTGGGGGAACGTCTCGAAGAAGTGCTGAGAGAGCAGCGCCCATGTCTCGGGGCGCGATTCGAGGTCGGGGTTCACCTTGCCACGCCAGTAGTAGATCGCGTCGTATCCCCCCCACAGGATCCGGTTGTCAGCCGTCAGCCGGTAGTAGTGGAATTGGTTTCCGATGTCCGACAGCCCCTGCCGCTGCTCCCATCCGATGGACTCGAGCTGTGCAGGCGTGAGTGGCTCGGTGACTAGGCAGTAGTCGTACACGGGGGCGATGTAATGCCCGAGACGTCTGAGAAGAGGTGGGAAGGCGTTGGTGGCCAGGGCCACTCGACCCGCCCTGATATTGCCGAGCGGCGTCGACACCATCACCCCGACTCCGTCGCGCTCGACTCCGGTGGCTTTGGTGTCCTCGTAGATGCGGACGCCCAACGATTCGGCGGCGGCCTTGAGGCCCCACGCAAGCTTGGCGGGGTCGACGATGGCTGCCCGGTCTTTTCGCCACAAGCCCCCGGTGTAGGTCGGAGAGTGCACCTGGTCTTGCATGGCTCCCCGGTCGAGCAACTCGACGCGCTGTCCGAGGTGCCGGAGTTGGGCATGGTCCTCGCGAAGCTCATCGAAATAGGAGGCCGCGTGGCTCGTCGTCGCAACGTCGATCACGCCCGTGCGTTCATAATCGCAGTCGATGCCGTAGTGACCGATGGCGGCTTCGATGGCGTTGAGGTTCGCCAAACCGAGTCGTTCGAGGCTGGCGAGTTCCTCAGGGAATCGTTGCTGTCCGTTGGCCACACCGTGTGTCAACGAAGCCTCCATGAAGCCACCGTTTCGGCCCGAGGCGGCCGACCCCACCTCGCGGGCATCGATGAGGACAACATCGCGGGACGGGTCTCGTTCCTTGGCGAGGATGGCGGTCCACAGCCCTGCGTAGCCACCCCCGACGACGCAGAGGTCAGATGATGTGTTCCTGACGAGGGTCGGGTTGGAGTCCGGGATGTCGACGCCTTCGAGCCAGTAGGGGTAGGGCGATGCGTCGGCGATCGCGTCCAGATAGGCGTCATTGGAACTGCTCATTGCACCGCCAAGTTAGCCTCCCTTCAGGCCTCCGCCGCCTCCTCCAGAAGCTTCTGGAACGAGCCGGGGGCTGTCACCGCGGCCCACGCCTTGAACACTTTGCCCGCCGGGGCAAAAGGAGCTGCCGCCTCATCTTGGATCAACTCGGAGACCCGGGCCGGAGTCAGCTTCACCACACAGGCGTCTTCGGTTCGCGAGAACATGGCGAGAAACTCGCCGTCGGCGCGTCGTATGCAGCGATGTCCCATGATGGTGCCCTCCTGGGCGCGACTGGTGGCGATCATCTCCTCGGCGAGGTCCCAGAAGTGGTCTTCGTTCTCAGATCCCATACCGTCTCCTTTCGTCTCGACGACGAGGAACAGGTCCGAGATTCGACAGTCGTCGACACCGGGGCGGATCGTCGGAGGGCATCACAAGGCAGAACGGCCGATGTGTGCGAGCTTGTCCGGATTGATCACCGATCTGACGCCGAGCACCGCCGAGTCGACGATCTCGAGAGCCATGACGCCGTACACCGTCCATTCGAGCTCCAGCAACAACGCGGGAG
>JAOUGY010000141.1 GCA_029865445.1 Acidimicrobiia bacterium
TTCGCTCGGGCCGCTGTGAGCGGTGGGCTGTGCGCGGTGCGCTTTCTCCCCCTCCGTCGACCTGCCTTGAGGTGGGTGGTTGCGGGTTCTGTTCTCCCCCCAGCGGAGGGAGTCCGGCGGAGCCGGGAGGGGGGAGAGACTGGTGACTGGTGACTGGTGACTGGTGACTGGTGACTGGTGACTGGTGACTGGTGACTGGTGACTGGTGACTGGTGACTGGTGACTGGTGACTCGTTGTCCCCCCTCGGTCGCCTGCGGCGACACCTGCCCCCGGCGGACTTGTCGCAAACATGAGAAATGGCGCCGGATCCCGGCGCCATTTCTGATTTCAGGACTGTTGGTTCTTCAGAGCGAGCGACGGCGCCGCTCGGCCAGCCAGCGCTTCCGAAGCCGGCGCCGCTCGTCTTCGGCGTATCCGCCCCACACGCCCGCTTCCTGGTTGGACTCGAGGGCGTACTGGAGGCAATCCTCCTGCACCGAGCACTGGACGCAGATCGCCTTGGCCTCGGTGATCTGATCGATGGCGGGACCGGTCGATCCAATGGGGAAGAACAGCGTCGGGTCTGAATCCCGACACGCCGAGAGTTCGCGCCAGTCGGTGGCGATGGTGATTCCCTGCGTGGCGATGCGCACGGCATCGTGGGTGATGTTGGGGGTGGTCATGGTCATCCTCTGATGGCGTATGGTGTCGAGGATCCGAGGGTCACCGGGGGGGTCGAGTGGTCGACCTTCCTCCGTGCGACGCCGTCCTGGACGCTTGGTCCCGGACGTTCGGCGTTCTCTTGTCGGAGATCGTCGACTCTCGGACGGAAGTTTGTTCCTTCTTTCACGAGCCTGCCCGCGGGCAGAAACGTGTGTTTCAGTGCTTGCGATTGCGAACGGTAACGTTGATCGGACACCGGCGCAATGGATTCTTGATGTTTTTTTCCGGACAATCTCTGCAAGTCGTAGGCCACCGGGGGTGGGCTGCACGCCATCCCGACAACTCCGCCATCGGTATCGGGGCCGCGTTTGGCGTCGTCGACATGGTGGAGGTCGACATCCGACGGTGCGCGGACGGCCCCCTGGTGCTCTCCCACGACCCCGAAATCGGCGGTCACGTGGTCGCCGACACACCATGGGACAGGCTGCGTGAAGTCGGTCTCGGGGAAGGACAGCGGCCCGTGCTGCTGTCGGAGATCCTCCGATCCTTCCCCGACAAGGCCTTCAATCTGGAGGTGAAGAACTCGCCGTTCGAGCCGGGGTTCGAGTCCGAGTTCGGTCTGGCGCTCGAGACGGCGGAGCTGTCGCGACCCGGAGATCTGCTGTCGAGTTTCTACTGGCCGACAATGGACGCGGTCCGCGCCTCCTATCCACGCGTCGCCACGGGGCTCCTTCTCGAAGACGACATCGACCTCGACGCGGCCATCGACCATGCCATCGAGCGTGGTCACGCCGCGGTCATACCGCACTGGCCCATGCTCGACCGAGCTGCCGGAATCGGGGCGATCCGTCGAGCTCACGACGCCGGCATCGGAGTGGCCACCTGGACGGTCAACGACGAGGCTGTCGCAAATCGTTTGGCGTCGGCCGGGGTCGACGCCATCATCACCGACGACCCGGGCGGGCTCGTCGCCGCGCTCGGTGACCAGGAGCAGAGATGACCATTGCCGACCAATTCAGCGCAGAACTCAAAGACGCCATGCGATCGGGCGACAAGCCACGACTCGACACCGTGCGCATGATCATCAGCGAGATCCTCGTCGCCAAGACCGCCCCCGGCTTCACGGGCCAGGTCGACGACGACCTGTATCTGGCTGTCATCGCCGCCCAGGTGAAGAAGGACCAGAAGTCGATCGAGGAATATCGGGCTCTCGGGGAACGCGGTGAGCCGATGGTGGCCAAGTACGAGGCCGAGGTCGCCTATCTGTCGCAGTGGCTTCCTACGAGGCTCGACGAGGAAGCGACCGCTGAGCTCGTTGCCGCCACCATCGCCGAGCTCGGCGTCGAAGGTGACCCCAAGGCAGCGGGGCGAGTCATCGGTCAGATCATGAAGAACCACCGCGACGAGGTGGACGGAGGATTGGTCAACAAGGTCGTTCGACAGGCGCTCGAAGGCTGACTTGCCGTTCTACGAACCGATGCTGGCCACGCCTTGGCGGGTGCCCTTCGACGATCCCGGCTGGTGGTTTGAAGTCAAATGGGACGGTGTGCGGGTCCTCGCCGAAGTCGGCCCCGACTCGGTCGTTCTCCGATCTCGCAACGGCAACAACATGACCGGTCGGTATCCGGAGTTGGCGAGCGTGCGGTGTGACCAGACCACCGTGATCGACGGTGAGATAGTCGCGCTCGATTCCTCCGGGCGACCGTCGTTCCAGCTGCTCCAATCCAGGATGAACACCACGCCCACGAACGAGCTCATCGATAGGGTGCCGGTGACCTTGATGGCTTTTGACATTCTTCACCACGGTGAGGAGCTGATCGCGGCGCCCATCGAGGAGCGCTGGGCGCATCTCGATTCTCTGGCGCTCGGCAACCGGGTGGTCCGGTCCAGTCCCACCCGAGGAGCCGGGAAGGCGCTCTACGCCGCGGTGGTGGCGGGCGGTCTCGAAGGTGTGGTTGCCAAGAAGTCCGGGTCACCGTATCGGCCCGGTCGGAGGTCACCGGACTGGCGAAAGATCGTTCACCGGCGATCGGGGCGGTTCGTGGTTGTCGGGTTCCTGCCGGGCCACGGAGCGAGGGCATCAACGTTCGCGTCCCTCCTGCTCGGCCTTCATCGCGACCAGGGGATCGTGTACGTGGGGGCAGTCGGCTCGGGTTTCGACGATGCGTCGCTGGTCCACATCCGGGCGGCGCTCGATCAGATGCAGATCGATGACCGACCGGTGCGGTCCGATTCCACGATCGACCGAAGCGCCCGATGGGTGGAACCGGTTCTGTGCGCGGTGGTCGAGTACCGGGAATGGACCGGGGATGGGCATCTTCGCGCCCCGGTGTTCAAAGGCTTCGCCGCCGAGCCGGCCACGGACGCCACGTGGGAGGCCGAGGGGCCGTGATCAGCTGGCGGCCTTCTTCGCCGACTTCGTAGCCTCGACGGATGCCTTGAGTGCTTCGAGCAGATCGACGACTTTGGTGGGTTCGGGCGCCTCGGGGACAACGATCTCCTGGCCCTCGAGCTTCTGCTGGGCGAGTTCGGAGATGCGCTCCCGGGTCTGATCTACGTACTCGCTCTCATCGAACGGCCGGGTCATGTTCTCGATGAGCATGGTCGCCATCGCCACCTCTTCGGATCTGATCTCGACATCGACGTCGAGTTCCTCGAACTCCGGCTTTCGAATCTCGTCGGGCCAGTACATCGTCTCGAGGACCAGCACGCCGTCCTTGGCGCGAATCGTGGCGAGCTGTTGCTTCTCCCGGATCGCCACCTTGGCGATGCCGACCTTGTCGCCGTCCTCCAGAGCACCGATGAGGATCCGGTACGCCTTGACACCCGTTCTCTCGGGCGCCAGGAAATAGGAGGACTTGTAGTACATGGGGTCGATTTCGGAGGCATCGACGAATTGCACGACGTCCACGAGCTTGGCACCCGCTTTGGCAGAGGCCGCCGCCAGTTCGTCGTCGGTGAAGGTGACGTACGTGCCTTTCTCGACCTCGAAGCCCTTCACGATCTCCTCCCAGGTGACTTCCTGACCGTCGGCTTCGGCCACCCGCTTGTACTTGATGGGACTGCCGTCGGCACCGCGCAGCATCTTGAACTTGGGAGTCCGGTCTTCGGTCGCAGAGAAGAGGGCGACCGGGATCGTCACCAGGCCGAAGGAGACAGCGCCTTTCCAGATCGAACGCATGCGCGAAATCGTACCCTCGCGAAAGGACCTGTGCCCGGTTGCGGTCGGGAGTCAAAGATGCGAGCCTCGGCGACGACGAATCGGAGGTCACATGGCGCTCATCTCGGACTGGGGCTTTTTCCTCAAACCAGGCAAGGAAGAGGAGTTCGACCGATGGCTCGACGAGAACGAGCCCAGGTTCACCGAACTCGCCCCGCCCACCTACGAGTACCTGGGCACCTACGTCCCTCTGTGGCGGGGAGCGGGGGAGACGGCGCCGTTCCATCAGTTGTGGCGATACCTGTCCGAACGTCCACCGGATCTTCGGGTGGCTGCCGGGGACGGCGGCGGCGATTTCACCGACATGGCTCGGGAGTTTCTGTCATTCGTGGACGAGACCCGCTCCGCCGAGGAGACGTTCCGGCTGTACCGGTCGGCTCGAAAAGCGCCGGATCGAACCTGACCCTCCCGGGCTACACTCGCGCCATCCCGCTCCCGTAGCTCAGGGGATAGAGCGCTGGCCTCCGGAGCCAGGTGCGCAGGTTCGAATCCTGCCGGGAGCACAACACCGATTCCGGCGCCCGCTGCGGCAGATGCCGTCTCCCTGACACCGTCGCATAGACTTCTGGGTCCCCGAGGACCAGGACGTGTGACGTGACATCCCTCCGAGACGAGCTCGCCGCCCGAGCGAGCGGCGCCAAGAACTTCGACCCGGAACGCAAGGCCGTGTACGACGCCCAGGCCCGGGCGTTGGAAGAATCGGATCTTCTCGAAAGGGCGCTGCGGACGGGTGACCGGGCTCCGATGTTCGAGCTACCGGATGCATTTGGGAACATGGTCGGGCTCGCCGATGTGCTCGCCACCGGCCCGGTGATCCTCTCGTTCTACCGAGGGTCCTGGTGCCCCTTCTGCAATCTCGAGCTGCGCGCCCTGCAACGCGAACTTGCCGCGGCGCAGGCGGGCGGAGTGAACCTGGTGGCGGTGTCCCCCAACAAACCGGACATGTCCCGCCAGCTCATCGAAGAGCACGGGCTCGAGTTCTCCGTGCTCTCGGACCACCGCAACGATGTCGCCTCGCAGTTCAACCTGGTGTACGAGATGGTGCCCGAGCAGGTGGACTACTACCGCAACCACGATCGCGACATCGGCGCGATGAACGGTACAGACATCTGGACGCTGCCCGTCCCGGCCACCTACGTCATCGACCGCGACGGCACGATCCGATACGACTTCATCGATCTCAATCACCGGGTCCGTGCCGAACCCGCCGAGGTGATCGCCCTCGCCGCCTCCCTCGCCTGACCACCCGAAGTCCACAACCCTGGGTTGTGGACTTCGCTCAGCGAAGTCCACGGCCCGCGGATTGGCGACCCGCACGGGGACGTATGATCGCCCGATGCGCGTAGGAGTCGGAATTCTCGGCGGCGGTACGGTTGGCGGCACCCTCGCCCGCAAACTGCTGGACGACCACGAAGTGATCGCATCGAAATCAGGGGTCGAGCTCGCGCTCGTGAAGGTGGCGGTCAGGGACATGGCGAAGCCTCGCGCCTTTCCGGCCGAGTACGCCACCGACGACCTCGAATCGGTGGTCGATGATCCTTCCGTGAAACTGGTGGTGGAGCTGATGGGCGGGTTGGAGCCCGCTCGCAGCCTGGTGCTCCGAGCCCTGGCGCAGGGAAAGGCGGTGGTGACCGCCAACAAGGAGCTCGTCGCCGCCGACGGTCCCGAACTCTTCCAGGAGGCAGCGAGCCACGGTGTCAGCCTGCTGTTCGAGGCAGCGGTGGGTGGAGGCATCCCTCTCATCCGCCCCCTCTCGGAGTCCCTCGCCGGTGAACGGCTCACCCGGGTGCTCGGAATCGTCAACGGCACCACCAACTTCATCTTGAGCGCCATGGACAGCGAGGGGCGCGACTACGCCGACGTGTTGGAAGAAGCCCAGCGGCTCGGATACGCCGAGGCGGACCCGACCGCCGACGTCGGGGGCGGGGACGCCGCCGCCAAAGCCGCCATTCTCGCCGCACTCGCCTTCGGGGTCTGGGTCGGCGGCGACGGTGTCTACCGGGAAGGGATCACCGAGATCCAGACCGACGACATCGAGTTCGGCCGCCGCCTCGGTTATTGCATCAAACTGCTCGCCGTGGGCGAAGACACACCAGCCGGAGTGGCCGTCCGCGTCCATCCGGCGATGGTTCCCCTCGATCACCCCCTCGCCTCGGTGCGGGGCGCCCACAACGCGGTGTTCGTGGAAGGCCCTGCGGTCGGCGACCTGCTGTTCATGGGGCCGGGAGCGGGTGGTGATCCAACCGCCACCGCCGTGCTGGGCGACGTGATCGACGCGGCCCGCGAGCTGCTGGCCGGCACCCAGGTGGTGCCGCGCATCCAATTCGGAGCCGGGCGGCTGGCGGAATTCGAACAGGTCCTGTCCCAGTTCTACATCCGTCTCGAGGTGGCCGATGCCCCGGGTGTCCTCGCTCAGATCGCCGGTGTGTTCGGCGATCATGGCGTCTCCATCCGTTCGGTGTGGCAGGAGGGGCGCGGTGGTGCGGCCACCTTGCTTCTCGTCACCCACGAAGCGACCGAGGGAGACCAGCAGGCCGCTCTCGATGCGATCCGCTCGCTCGACACCGTCAGGCAAGTGGCGGCGGCCATCCGTGTCATCGGTTCCTGAGAGCCGATGAGGTATCGGTCCACCCGCGGGTCGGCTCCCGAGCTCGGGTTCGACGACACGCTCCTCGCCGGTCTTGCTTCCGATGGCGGATTGTACGTCCCGAACGCCTGGCCCCGGATCGAACCTCTGCCCGACGTCGACTCCGGGTATGCCGCGGTGGCGGCCTCGGTCATCCGCCCGTTTGTCGGTGACGGGGTGGTGGCCGGAGCGCTCGACGAACTCTGCTCCGACGCCTACGGAAGCTTCCGGCACCCCGACGTCGCCCCGATCCGGAAGGTGAGCGACAACCGGCACCTACTCGAGCTCTTTTGGGGTCCGACCCTGTCGTTCAAGGACTACGCGCTGCAGCTGGTCGGGAGGATGTTCGACACGGTTCTCGAAGCCCGTTCCCGCCGCATCCTCGTCCTCGGGGCGACCTCGGGTGACACCGGCTCGGCCGCCATCGCAGCGCTCGCCGGGCTCCCGTCGGTCGACGTGGTGATCCTCTACCCCGACGACCGGGTGTCGGAGGTCCAACGGCGACAGATGACGACGGTCTCGAACGACAACGTGCGTGCCGTCGCCGTGGCGGGCACCTTCGACGACTGTCAGGATCTGGTGAAGGCGGCGTTCTCGACTCAGGAACACCGGGACGGGTTCAATCTGGCGGCCGTCAACTCCATCAACTGGGCCCGCGTGATGTGCCAGGCCGTGTACTACGTGTGGACGACGGGCCACGTGGGCCCCGCGAGCGTGGCGGTACCGACCGGCAATTTCGGCAACGTGCTGGCGGCCGACGTCGCCCGCAGGATGGGGGCGCCGATCAGGCAGATCATCGCCGCCAACAACGCCAACCACGGCATTGCCGACATCATCGACACCGGGCGCCTCCGTCTGGAAGGCGTCATCCCCACGCTGGCCCCTGCGATGGACATCCAGGTGGCATCGAACTTCGAGCGGTACATCTACGAGATGTGGGACCGGGACCCCACGCGGGTGGTGTCCGAGCTGATGTCGATGCGGGAGACGGGATCTCTCGTGCTCGACGAACTCACCTTGTCGCGCATGCGGGAGCATTTCTCGGCGTCGTGGTCGAACGACGGTGAGATCGAAACCACGATTGCCCGGGTACACGGAGAGACCGGCCTGACGATCGACCCTCACACCGCGACCGGCTGGGTGGCGGCCGACCGCCACTGCAGGGCCGACCTGGCTTGTGTCGCCGTCGCCACCGCCCACCCGGCCAAGTTCCCGGACGCCGTCGCGGCGGCCACCGGGGTGGTGCCGCTACTTCCCGAAGACCTGGCCGACCTGATGGTGCGGCCGGAACGGACCTGGCGCATCGATGCCGATCTCGACGATCTGATCGATCTCCTCACCGAGGTGACCACCTGAGATTTCGGTCCCGGCTTGCGTGAACGGGTGTATGGAGTACCATCCAGGGCCATCACCGCTCGACCGCCCGTCTCGGGGCGAGGTCGACGGCGAGTCTCCCACCGACCATCCCAGGTCATCCAACCCCGCAGCGGTTCATTCCGATGGCCGCCCGGACGGGCTGAGAGGAACCATGACCACACGAGCCCAACTGCAGAGCAAGCCGATCTCCGAACTGCGTGAGATCGCCAAGGCCGCCGGAATCGAAGCCGAAGGGTTGCAGAAGGCGAAGATCATCAGCGCACTTTTCGAGGCCGGCGCGGCGGTAGAGGCCGACGGCCCCGCCCCTTCCGACATCGAGCTTCCGGCCGCAACCCCCCGCACCGAAGAACCGGATCACGCTGTCGATCGCGGCTCTGATGACTCGCCCGGCGGCGAGGATGACAAGACGGGCGACGGTGACGATGCCGACTCTTCTTCCGAATCCCAGGC
Source organism: Acidimicrobiia bacterium (assembly GCA_029865445.1). Taxonomy (GTDB): domain Bacteria; phylum Actinomycetota; class Acidimicrobiia; order Spongiisociales; family ZC4RG35; genus JAOUGY01. The sequence continues at coordinate 8,317 of JAOUGY010000141.1, forward strand.
CGACCGCTCCAACGGCGACCGTTCCCAGGGCGAGCGCTCGAACGCCGATCGCGGAGACCGAGACCGGGACTTCGATCGCGACGACCAGGGCAACCGTCGCCGCAAGCGACGTCGCCGTGGTGGTCAGGGAGGTCAGGGCGGTCAGGGAGGTCAGGGTGGTCAGGGAGGCCAGCATGGCCAGGGCGGCCAGCATGAGCACATTCCCGAGGGCGAACTAGAGATCCGGCAGGGTCTTCTCGACATTCTCCCCGAGGGATACGGGTTCCTGCGCTGCACCGGATATCTGTCCGGCGACAAAGACGTGTACGTCTCTGCCAGCCAGGTGCGCAAGTTCGGCCTACGGAAAGGCGACCTCGTCTCCGGACCGATCCGTCCGCCCCGATCCCAGGAGAAGTTTCCGGCACTGATTCGGATCGACTCGGTCAACGGCATGACCTCCGAGGAGGCCATGCGGCGGCCAAAGTTCGAGGCCCTGACGCCGCTGTTTCCCAACGAACGACTCCGCCTGGAGGTCGACGGCAACCCCGATGGTGTCCTCACCCGCATCGTCGACCTGATTGCCCCCATCGGCAAGGGTCAGCGCGGTCTCATCGTGTCGCCGCCCAAGGCGGGCAAGACCACCGTTCTCAAGGAGATCGCCGCCGCCATCACGGCCAACAACCCGGAGTGCTACCTCATGGTGGTTCTGGTCGACGAGCGGCCCGAAGAAGTCACCGACATGCAGCGTTCGGTGAAGGGCGAGGTGATCTTCTCGACGTTCGATCGCCCGGCCGAGGAGCACACCCAGGTGTCCGAACTCGCCCTCGAACGCGCCAAGCGTCTCGTGGAGGCGGGAACCGACGTCGTGATCCTCCTGGATTCGATCACCCGGCTCGCCCGCGCTCACAACCTGGCCACGCCGGCGTCGGGTCGGATCCTGTCCGGTGGTGTGGACAGCCAGGCGCTGTATCCCCCGAAGCGGTTCTTCGGTGCGGCGCGCAACATCGAGGAAGGT
>JAOUGY010000142.1 GCA_029865445.1 Acidimicrobiia bacterium
GGTCGACACCGCCCCGCGGCGCCGACCGACTTCTGTGAGGGAACCGAACATATGTTCGATTGTAACGGGACCCCCCGACAGAAACCGCCTCCAGGCAAGCCTTTCTGCACAAATCCCCGAACCTCCGTCGACGGAGTCCCCCGGCGGCCAGTCACTGCTGGCGGCTGAACACCAACATCACGCCGTCGCCCAACAACTCCAGGCGGTCCGCGGTCACCTGATACGAGATCACCGATTGCAGTGCATCCCAGTAGAGCTCCTGGGTCGACTCCAGGCCGGAATCACACCGAGGCGACGACAGGCCCCGATCGGGGAACAGTCTGAACCGGCCGCCGGTGATGTCGGCCTCGACGGCGTACTCCCCGCACCCGGACGACCCGGAAACCGCTCCCCGTTCCACCGTCAACGTCACCGGCGAGTCGACGGCGGGTCGGATTTCACCCGCTCCCGACGATCCCTCGACCAGCACCCACGAGCCGTCGGCATCCCGGTTCATGAGTCCGCACGCCGACAGAGTCAACGCGAGAACGACGAGGAGGATCCGCAGCTCAGAACGTCCGCGGGATCCAGTTGAGGTTGTCGATGGGTGGCCGCTGATAGCCCGTGTCACGCGTGATTTCCGGTAGCTCGATGGCCGAGTACTCGACCGGTCCATATGGTACGAGCGTCAGGAGATGAGAGATGGTGTTCAGCCGCGCCCGTCGCTTGTCGTCGCCGTCGACCACCCACCACGGGCTCTCGGGAATCGACGTGTGCTCCATCATGATGTCCTTGGCGCGCGAGTACTCCGTCCACATGCTGCGGGAGAAGACATCCATGTCCGAGAACTTCCACCGTTTGGCCGGGTTCGCCAGCCGATCCTTGAACCGTTGCTCCTGGACGTCGTCGGACACCGAGAACCAGTACTTGACCACCTGCACGCCGGATCGGATGAGCATCCGCTCGAACTCGGGTACCGACCGGATGAACTCCCAGTACTCCTCGTCCGTGCAGAACCCCATCACCCGCTCCACGCCGGCGCGGTTGTACCAGGAACGGTCGAAGAGGCTCATCTCCCCACCCGATGGCAGCTCGGCGACGTAGCGTTGGAAGTACCACTGCGTCTTCTCGCGCTCGGTCGGCTTCGGAAGGGCCGTGACCTTGCAGAATCTGGGGTTCAAGGGATCGGCAATGCGGGCGATCGTGCTTCCCTTGCCCGCAGCGTCCCGGCCTTCGAAGATCACCACCAGTTTGTGCCCCGTGTGGCGGATCCACTCGAGCATCTTCACCAACTCGAGCTGCAGCTCGGCCAGGTTCTTCTCGTATTCAGCCTTCGGCAGGCGTTGGGTTTGGTCGGCCATGCGGGGATGCTAGGAGGTCACACCCGTACAGGGCGGGGCCTTTGGTCCCCAATCAGAACGAAAATCGATACGGCAACAGGTCGTCCATCTTGTGAGCCCGGAAGTCGCCCGCCGCCGTGGTCACGAGGATCCGGTCGGGGTCGAACTCGCTCATGATCTGCCTGCAACGCCCGCACGGATACGCCAGGTCCAGTTCCCGGGCGTCGATGCACGCCACTGCCACCGTGTCGATCTTGCGGACGCCATGGGACGCTGCGTAGTTGATGGCGTTCGCCTCGGCGCACTGCGAAACCGGATAGGCGGCGTTCTCGACGTTTGCGGAACGAAACTCCCGGCCATCGTCGGCGATCACCACCGCGCCGACCCGGAACCCGGAGTATGGCGAGTACGACCCGAGCGCCGCCTCACGCGCTGCCGACAGGAGCTCCTGGTCGGTCATGCCTCCTCCAAAAGCGCATCGATGAACGCGTCGGGCTCGAACGGGATCATGTCGCCCATCGCCTCTCCGACGCCTATGAACTTCACCGGTACGCCGAGTTCGTGCTCGATCGCCACCACCACTCCCCCGCGGGCGGTTCCATCCAGCTTGGAGAGCACGATGCCGGTGACACCGGTCGCCTCCCCGAACTGGCGGGCCTGGGCGATGCCGTTCTGACCGGCGGTCGCATCCAGCACCAACAGGACTTCGTCCACGGAACCGGCCTCGCGTTCGACGACCCGCCGCAACTTGGACAGTTCGTCCATGAGGTTCTTCTTGGAGTGGAGACGACCGGCCGTGTCGATGATCACCACGTCCTTACCCCGAGCTTTGGCGGCTGCCACTGCGTCGAACGCCACCGACGCCGGATCGGCACCTGTCTGCCCCGACACCACGTCCACACCAACCCGTTCGGCCCAGGTCCGGAGTTGGGTGTCGGCGGCGGCACGGAACGTGTCCGCCGCCCCGAGCAGCGTCGACCGGCCCTCGTCATCGAGGCGTTTGGCGATCTTCGCGATCGAGGTGGTCTTTCCTGTGCCGTTCACGCCCACCACCATCACCACCGCCGGCCTGCCATCGAGGTGGAGCGACCGATCCTTGCCAGAGAAAGTGGAAAGCAGCTCGGAGCGGAGCGCTTCTCTGGCTTCCGCGGGCGAACCCGGTCCTGCAGCGCGCACCCGGTCCACGATATCGGTGGAAGTCCCCACCCCCACGTCGGAGCCGATCAGCACCTCGGTGAGCGAATCCCAGAATGCGTCGTCGAGAGCGCCGCGCCCCAACACAGAGCGGAGAGCACCACCGAACGCCGACCGCGACTTGGAGAGCCGGGTGCCGAGATCGCCCGCCGGTGCCCGGGTTGCCTTGCGGGCCTCCGCCACCTCACGCTCGATGGACTTCGGGCGACGGGAGACGACCAGGCCCACGACCACTGCAACGACTGCCAGGACAGCGACGACGATGCCAAGGAGTTCAAGGGGAGTGAGCGCCATACATCGGCCAATGTAGTGGAAGCCTGGACGACAGCCGTCCGGAGCCAACGGGAGCAGATTTCAGGAAACGGTCTCGCGTTCGGAGGCCCCCACCTCGGACAGGGCCTTGGCCACCACCTTGGAGGATCCGCCAGGTTCCATCGTGACCCCGTACAGGACGTCCGCCGTCTCCATCGTCTGCTGCTGATGGGTGACGACCATGAGCTGTGCCGTACCCCGGAAGGCATCCAGGAGTCGCAGGAAGCGGCGGAGGTTCGCGTCGTCGAGCGCCGCCTCCACCTCGTCGAGAACGTAGAACGGCGACGGGCGGGCCTTGAAGATCGCAAACAGGAACGCCAAGGCCGCGAGCGAACGTTCCCCACCGGAGAGCAGGGTCATCTTTGCGACCTTCTTGCCGAGGGGCTGCGCTTCGATCTCAACTCCGGAGGTCAGCGGCTCGTCTGAATCGGTCAACCGGAGTCTGCCCCGACCACCCGGGAACAAGACGGCGAAGTGCTCCTCGTACGCCGCCGCGACCTCCGCGAACGCCTCCGCGAACCGCTCTTGGATCTCGACGTCGAGTGCCTTGATCACTTTGCGCAGCTCGTCGCGAGAAGTCTCGAGATCGGAGAGTTGGTCGGTCATGAACGTGTGACGTTCGGACAGCTCCTGATACTCGGTGGCGGCGAGCGGGTTGATGGGACCCATCCTCCGCAGTTCGGCCTGGGCCGATTCGAACGTCGTGCGCAGCTCCTCGATGGAGTGACCTTCGTAGTCGCTTGGACGACCGGCGGACAGTGCATCGTCTTCGGAGGCGTCGGCATCCCGACGGAGCGCCTCCGCCACCGACTCGTAACGAACCCGTAGCTCGGCGGTTTCCACCGCGAGCTCCGACTTCCGATCGCGATCATGATCGAGGCTGCGGGAGATCTCGTCGTGGCGTCGCTGAAGCTCGCTCATGCGGGTCCCCGTGGCACCCACCCGGCCCCGGAGTTCGGCTTGCCGCTCACGGAGGACGTCCAAGTGTTGCTTGCATGCGTCCAGTGCCTGGCGAGCCGCGTCTTCGATGCGTCCCAGCCGCTCGATCGACTCGGGATCGACCGGATGGGCAACTTCCTGGTCGATGGCCTCGGCGATGGCGGAAAGCCGACCCTCGACCATCGTTCGGCGTTCGGCGATTCCCCGGACCGAGGCGGTGGTCTCCTGCCATTCGGCTCGCGCCAGCTCACGCTGGCGGGCAACGGCCTCGCGACGTTCCACCAGCTGGTCCCATGCTTTCTGGCGTTCGGCCTCTTCGCCTTCGAGGGCTTCGAGGCGTTCGATGAGACGGAGACGCTGTTCGGTTCGCGACGATCGGGCTGTCTCGAGGGCGGCCTTGCGCTCAGAGAGCCGGTCTTTCTCCTCGTCCAGGGAGTTCAGCGTCCTCGTCAACCGCCCCTGCGCCTCCACGGCTCCACCGAGGCGGACTTCGATCGACTCGAGACCCTCGAGTGCTTCCCGTTCGGTGGTTCTTGCCTCGTCGAATGCTCTCTTCGCCTGGTGAAGGACACTCCGGGCCCGGGCGAGGTCGGTTTCGGCAGCTTCCACCGCCGCCCCGGCCGTTTCCACCATGGCGGGCGTCGCCCCGTCCGGGTGGGCCACCCGGACGCCGTCGGCGGTGATGAGGTCACCCTCGGGTGTCACGACCCGGATCTGCGGATGGCTCTTCGAGAACCGCCACCCCGCCGCCCAGCCTTCTGCAAGCACGACGTCTCCCAGCAGCGCTCTGGCTACGTCGGTCCGGCACGACGGCCCCAAGCGGTCGACGACCAGGTCCAGGCCTGCCGCGGCGACGGCCTCCCGGATACCATCAGGCGTGCGATCGACCCCTGCGGCCACCATCGGGACACCACCCCGGCCCGCTCCTTTGAGCGTGCCGACGGTGTCGGCCACCGCATCGGTGTGGACAAACGCCACCGCATCGGACCACGGGCCGAGCGCCGCGTCCACGGCGGCCGCCAGATCTTCAGGTACATCGAGGAGCGAGGTGAGCGAACCGAGGGCTCCGGTCGCCGCCTCGACGAGCGCCCGAGCCTCGGGGTCCGCCAAACCCGACACGGCTTGCTCGACGGCATCGAGTTTGGCGGAGGCCGCGGCGAGCGAAACCCTGGCGTCGGCCGCCACTGCCTCGGCCTCTTCCCAGGCCCCCTGCGCCTGCTTGCGGGCGGATTCGGCTTCCGAGTACCGCGTCTGAGCTTCGCCGGCTGCCACATCCAGCGTCTTGATCTCATCTTCGACCCGGGTGAGCTCGCGTACGTCGGCGTCCGCTTGGGCGGCCAGACCCTCGAGGCGGCGTCCGATCGACTCGATCTCGCGAGTATCGCGGGACTCGGCACCGTCGAGGCTCCGCAGGTCACCGCGAGCAACTGCGACGGCGCCTTCAACGGACATTCCTTCCTGGTCGGCGAGGGAGCGTTCCTCGTCTTCGAGTGCCCGGAATCGAGCCTCGGCCTCGTCGGAGGATCGGCGGGCTTCGGCATGGCGCAGCGCGATCATGGCGGCCTCGGCCGTGAGGTGCTCCCGCTCGGTCGTCAGGTCGCGACGACGCTCGTCGGCTCCATCGAGCCGCGACCGGCCGGCACGGGCACGCTCATGGGCCACCGACGAGATCCGTCGGAGTCGCTCGATCGTCGTCTCGAGCCTGGCGGCCGCCGACGTGTCCCGATCGAGCGCTTCGCCGACCTCCCCGGCCGCCCTCCTCAGGATCGTGAGCGCGCCACCCAACTCGGCGAGTTCCGCGTCTCCGTTTTGCGCCCGGGTGGCGAGTTCGACCTGCTCGGCATCGATCCCCGAACGGCGGGCGGCGATCACTCTGAGCTCCTCACCTCCCAGGAACAAACGAAGGCATCGTGCCGTCGTCGCCACCTCGTCGTAACGTGTGGCGGCCTCGGCCTGGCGTTTGAGTGGTCGCATCTGACGTGTGATCTCACCCAGGAGGTCGTGCAACCGCAGCACGTCGGCGTCGGTGCGTTCGAGGCGGCGGATGGCCTTGTCCTTGCGGATACGGTGTTTGAGGATCCCCGCCGCTTCTTCGATGACCGCTCGATGCTCGTCGGGCCCGGCGTTCAGCACCTTGTCGATCTGGCCCTGGCCGATGATCACGTGCTGATGCCTGCCGACCCCGGAGTCGGACAACAGTTCCTGGATGTCGAGAAGCCGGCACGCAACCCCGTTGATCTCGTAATCGCTGGAACCGTCGCGATAGAGGCGACGGGTCAGGCTCACCTCGCCGAGATCAAGGGGTAGAACCCCAGCCGAGTTGTCGAGGATCAACGTCACCTCGGCCCGTCCCAGTCCCGGACGGGTGGCGGTGCCGGCGAAGATGACGTCGTCCATCTTGTCGGTTCGGAGAGACTTCGTCGACTGGGTTCCCATCACCCAGGCGACCGCGTCGACGATGTTGGACTTGCCGGACCCGTTGGGACCGACGATGACCGTGACGCCCGGTCGCAGCTCGAGCCGCGTCCGGTCTGCGAAGGACTTGAAGCCGGTGAGTTTCAGTGACTTGAGATACATAGGTGAATTACACGCGTGTGAGTCCCACAGGCTAGTGCATCGAGCGGGCCCGGGTACCCCTATCAGTTCGTGATCAGGAAATCCTGCAGCTGAGGGTCGGGCGGGACGGTTTCGGACACGACTCCAACCACCGCCGCATTCGCCGGCCCGGCCCACAACCAGTCCACGAGCCTGTCAACCGCCGGTTCCTCCCCTTGCGCCCACACCTCCACACGGCCGTCCGGCAGGTTGCGGACCCATCCGAGCAGATGGAGTCTTCGTGCTTCTCTCCGGCAGCTCTGCCGGAAGTACACACCTTGGACTCGTCCACTGACGAAGGCGTGGGCGGCGACCTCGGGCACTCCGTTCACGATACCCGCTGGCAATGGGGACAGAAATGGCTCGAACGCTGCGCCACCGTGGTTCGCTCGATCGCCGTTCCGCACACCCGACACGGTTCACCGGTACGACCGTATGCCCACAAATCGGCCATGTGTTCGCCCGCCCGGCCGTCGGGAAGAAGATAGGCGAGGTCGTCGAGACTGGTGCCTCCGTGAGCGATGCCTTCGGCGAGCACCGGACCGATCATCGAGTGGAGACGCTCGACTTCGGGCAACCCGAGGCCGTTCGCAGGACGTCGTGGGTGCACCGCGGACCGGATGAGGACTTCGTCGGCGTAGATGTTGCCCAGACCCGCGACCACGCGCTGATCGAGGAGTACTGCCTTGATGGGAGCGCTTCTCGAGGAGAACGCCGCCGCCAGGTCGGTCGGGTCGGGGAGGTCGTCGAACGCGTCGCGGCCGAGCAGCGCCATCGGTGAGGCGTCCCACTCCTCGGGCGTCAACACCGCCACGAAACCGAAGGTCCGGGGATCGACGAGCCGGACGTCGACGCCGGAGTCGAGTGATATCACGACATTGGCGTGTTTCTCATGGGCCTCCGTGCCTGCAGCGACACGCAGCCGTCCGGACATGCCGAGATGGATGACGAGGGAGAACCCGTCTTCGACGTCGCACACGATGAACTTGCCCCGACGACCCACGGCCTCCACTACACGCCCCGACAGCCGTTCCACGACGTCGGAGGGGCGAGCATTCCGCCGAACCATCCGGTCCCGATGGACGGCGACGCCCGCCACTCGCGCCCCTCGGAGCACACCGGCGATGTGGCGGCGGGTGCATTCGACTTCGGGCAACTCGGGCATGCGACGAGCTTACGAGCCGACGAGTCGTGAGATCACACGCTAGAAGCTGCACCGCCCGGCACACGCACAACCCCATCCACAAAGGCCGCTCGACTACGCTGCCTCGCCGTGGAACCTGTGGCGTTGCGGCCGTTGTCGTTCGGAGAGGTGCTCGACACCTCATTCAACCTGTTCAAACGGAACTTCAAGTCGGTGGTCATCATCTCCGCCGTGATCATGGTGCCGCTCTCGTTGCTCGGCGCCGCCGCCGCCGCCGGAATCGCTCCATCCGATCTGTCGGCGCTTGGAGACCCGGAAGCATCGCTCGAAGAGGTTCTGTCGCTCCTGGGTGGCCTGTACGGCGCATTGGGAGTGGGGGCGGTGCTGCAATGGTTTGGCTCGACTCTGGTCCAGGCTGCCACCACCCGGATCTACGCGGAGAGCTACCGGGGCGTGACGGTCGAACTGGGCGACGCCATGCGACACGGTCTCCGCCGCCTCCCCGCCATGCTCGGCCTCGTCTTTCTGTCCTCGCTGGGCACCGGCCTCGGACTCCTGGCGTGTTTCCTCCCCGGTATCTGGCTCTACGGAGCATGGGCCACCGCCCCCGCGGCCTTGATCGCAGAAGACATAGGCCCCATCCGGGCGCTGGGACGGTCGTTCCAACTCGTCAAGCAGCACTGGTGGCGGGTTTTTGGACTCCTCGTCCTCTCGACGATTCTCGTGACCATCATCAGCTCGGTGGTCACCGGACCTCTCCAATTCGGCGCCATGTTCGGCGGCGGCTTCGCCAACCCCGAGGCGGCCTTCGACGGGGGGTTCCTCGCCCTCAGCACACTGCTGAACGGTCTCGTGACGGCCATCACCCTCCCATTCGTGGCGGCGGTGGTCGTGGCCATCTACTTCGACCTCCGGGTCCGCAAGGAAGGTTTCGACCTCGACCGTCTGATCGAGGATCTCGGACCGGCGCCGACCCAGGCGGGGTCCTTGGAGGAACCCGACCGGCACGACCCGTTCGGACTGGGCTGATTCTGGCGATGCCGGCATGGCCCACAGCTATCCGGGATCGGCTGACGGGCCCCGACATCGACCAGGACGCCGTCCACGAGGCAATCGAGCGAATCCTGTCCGATCCGAGGTACCCGGAGGGACGCGATTCGTGGCTGGAACGACTGACCGGGCCGGTGTATCGAGCAGCCGAGAAGGGGCTGGCATGGCTGTTCGAGCGCGCTCTGGACGTGTTCGATTGGATCCTGTCATGGCTCGACCTCGCGGTGTTGACCCGGGTCGGACCGGTGTTGGTTCTGGTGCTGGCGGCCGCAGGAGGGTTGTACCTGGCACGCAAGCGAGCGCGGGACGTTCAGCGCCTGGCAACGATCGAGCGAATCCTCGAACTCGGGAAGGATCCGTCGGTACTCGAAGCAATGGCGGCTCAGGCGGACGCCGAGAGTGAATACTCCGAAGCCATCCGATTCCGGTTCGTGGCCGGCCTCCTCCGACTCGACGAAGTCGGGACGATCGACTTCTACCCTGGCTTGTCGAACGCGGCGATCTCGGAGGTACTCGGGTCACAGACCTTCGACGAGCTCGCGGCCCAATTCGACCGTGTGGTGTACGGTCGGGGCAGTGCTCGGGAGCAGGACTCCGCCCGCTCCCGGCAAGGTTGGGCAAGCCTCCTGAGCTCGGGAGCACGCTCGTGAGATCTCAGTGGCACCGTCGCGACCGCCGGCAGTCCCGATGAAGAGCACCACGATCACGGCATCGGGGCGGGGCATCCGGCGCAACATCGAGGTC
>JAOUGY010000143.1 GCA_029865445.1 Acidimicrobiia bacterium
CGAACTCCGCTGGTTGTGGCGCGCTCGCAAGTCGGAGTTCAATCTGTGCGTGTTCGCAATCGCCGGGGTCGTCGTCTTCGGTGTGCTCGAAGGAATCGTCATCGCCATCGCTCTCTCGCTCGGCAACTTCATCCGCCGGGCCTGGCGACCGCACGACGCGATCCTGGGGCGGCTACCCACACGAAAGGGTTATCACGACCTCGGTCGCCACCCGGAAGGTTCGTCGGTGCCGGGACTGCTCATCTACCGCTTCGACGCCCCCCTCTTCTTCGCCAATGCCGAACACTTCGCCCGCCGGGTGAAGAACACGATCGCCGATCGGGACGAGACGATCACGTGGGTGATCGTCGCGGCCGAACCGATCACCGACATCGACACCACAGGGGCGGAGGTTCTGGTGGACCTGGTGGATGAACTCTCGGAACGCGGGACCCGTCTTGTGTTCGCCGAGCTCAAGGGACCGGTGAAGGACCGGCTCAACTCGTACGGCCTGAACGACCTCGTCACCGAGGACCGGCTCTTCCCGACCCTCGGGACCGCCGTCGCAGGCTACGTACGGGCAACCGGAGTGACGTGGCACGACCCGGTCGAAGATCACTGAGCCACGGCACGGGGTTAGGATGCCCGCCGATCGACCTTTCGGAGCGTTTCGTGATCTTCTCGGATCGAAGCATCAAACAGGCCCTTGCAGAAGGCCGGATCGAGATCGACCCGCTGATCGACTCCAACATCCAGCCATCGAGCGTCGACCTGCGCGTCGACAACGCTTTCCGGGTGTTCGAGAACCACAAGTACCCACACATCGATCCCCGCGCCGCTCAGGAGGATCTCACGTCGCTGGTGGAGGTCGGCGACGACGACCCCTTCATCCTGCACCCGGGCGAGTTCGTTCTGGGCTCGACGTTCGAGCGTGTGCGTCTCGGCAACGACGTGGTGGCCCGCCTCGAAGGAAAATCCAGCCTCGGCCGCCTCGGGCTGCTGATCCACTCGACCGCCGGTTTCGTCGACCCCGGGTTTGACGGTTATCTGACGCTCGAGCTCTCGAACGTCGCCAACCTGCCCATTGCCATCTACGCCGGCATGAAGATCGGGCAGATCAGCTTCTACCAAATGACCACCGACGCCGACAATCCTTATGGATCCGACGTCGCCGGTTCCCGGTATCAGGGACAGCGGGGACCAACGCCCAGTAGGGCGCACATCGACTTCTCCCGCTGACCTCTTTTTTCCACAGGATCGCTTTAGTTTCCCGGGTGTCGTGCCGATGAGAGAGGTAACAACCCAAAGAGTGCACCACCCACCGTACCCTCTCCTCGGAGTCCCCCCCTTCCTCCGAATCTCTCTCTCCCCGCACGGTGGGCGGTACACAGAACGAGCGGCCTTCGGGTCGCTCGTTCGCGTCAGAGGTCCAGGTCTTCCATCTGCCACACCTCGGCCAACCAGCCGAGTGCCTTGTCGAACTCCGGAATCTCCACCCGCTGTAGACGGACCCACTCCTTGAGGTCGAGCCACAACGCCGGGTCTTCCTGCAAGGCGTCGAGCGGCAGCAACACCCGGTCCACCGGTATCCGCGTGCCCCCGATCGTCTCATAGGCGACCCGGGTGAAGACGTGGTCCGGGGCCGGCACCACGCCTGCGTTCACCATCCCCTCGATGAGCGCTAGCGCAGACCGCAGCCTCATGTCCTTGCCGAAGTCCCGATTGTCGAGCGCCACCGAGACGTCTGATGGAACCGACCCGAATCGATCCTTGGCGGCGTCGGTGAACAGCCCCACCATCTCGCCGTACCCGTTGGCCAGGATGCGGGCACCGAGGCCGGCGCCGAACGAAGGCGCAGGCACCAGCCCCGTGACGATGTCGAAGATGCGGCGGGCATCATCCACGGCCTTCTGCCGGGCGGCCTGATCGGCGAAGGCGGCAAGGTCGTGGCCATTGATCCACAGCTGGTCGAAGGCTCCCATCTCGAAGACCCAGCTGCTGCTACCGGCGGCGAGCCCTGCCTCCATCGCCGCCTTCTGGTGGGCGCCCACTCCCCAGCAGAAAGACCTGGCGTGCTTCCGCCGATGGCAGGATGCGCGCGAACAACGCCTCCAGCTGCGCCGACGACAACCACAGATTGCCACTCGTCACCTTCCCCGAGTACCCGTCCTCGGCGCCGTAGTCGAGACCCGGCAGATCGGCGTCGGCAGACATGTGGAGATCGGCCATGAAGTGCTGCGAAGCGAGGGTCGACGTGAGGAGGACGAGGTCTTCGCTCGCTTCTCCGGCGATCACGGCATCGATGATCCGCTCCATCTCACGGGCTGCTCCCGCGCGGTCGCCGGTGGCAAGTCGCTGTTCCACGACGACAAAGAGAACGGCGGCAACGGAGTGGTCGCCCCGCTCCAGCAAGGCGTCGATCAGCAATCCGCGGTCAGACCGGAGCGTGACGGCGTGCGCGGCCGCTACCGGTCGAGTGTCAGAGCTGCCAGAGCGACATCCGAGGGCCGAGAAGACCAGTCGAAACCCTCACCGAAGAGTTGATGCCCCATCGACAGTCCAAAGTGCTCCGACAGGCGATCGTCCGGGTCGATGAGAGCGGCAGCGGCCGAGGCTGGCGACCTGGCTGTCCAGGCCGCCCGACGCCAGGAGAGCCGCCACGGTGAACGGGAAACCGGTGGCGAGAAGAGCCTCGAGCGACGCATGGTCGACGGCCGACCCTCTCCGAGTGGAACGACCGCGTTCGTGAACATGTCGACGGGAGGCCACAGCTCGGCTCCCAAGCCACGCCCTCTGAGGTCGGCGTGTGTCCGGAGTGCGTTGACGAGTGCGTGGACACCAGCGGTGCCCAGCCCCAGGGCCAGTTTCTGCGCGTAGATGGGATCCTCCGACGCCGCCAGCGCAGCCTGTTCGAGCAGACCGACCAACGCCATGTAGTCCTCGACATCTTCCCGATCGACGAGCCCCAAGAGAGCCGCGGCATCGTCGAGGCCCGATCGCGCGACCGCGGCGAGTGCCGCTCGAGGTCCGGTGGTTGAGAACGAGGCGCGCCGACGCACGATCCCGGGCACGAAGATCTCGGTGGCGGCCAGCCTCGCCGCCACGAACCGGTCGAGATCCCTGACCTCGGCCACCAGCGAGGAGGCCTCCCTCCGCCCGAGTTCGAGCTCTGACTCGTAGATCCGTTGCGAGGTTCGCGAGCGAGCCCGTGACTCCCAGGCTCGATTCCGAGCCCGGTCCGCGGCCGACACCAACTCCACGTCACCAGGGCTGGTGGCCGCCGCTTCGGCTGCGCTACGCGCCGCGGCCGCATCGTGTGCGGCACGCGCCGAGTCTCGGTCGGCCCCCTCGGCGAGGAAGACCAGCTGACTCGCGCTCTCGACGATTCGGGCCTGCGAACCTTCGAGCAAGCCGGCGAGGTCGCGTAGAGACCTTCCGATCTCCACGAGGGTCTCCGACATGGCGTCACCCAGACGAAAGAGCAGATGACGACGTTCGGCGAAGGCGTCGGCGGCCGGTCCGGTCCAGGAGAGGATGGACACCCTGTTCGTGGCCAAGGCCGTTCCGGCCACGGCCCCTGCCATCCGATCCGTGGCGTCGGCGGCGCCGGCCAGGCGCCGGGAGTCGCCATCGGGCCATTCGAGCGCCGCTCGGCGAACGGGCTCCGGGATCACGACAGCCATCCCGCGATGTGCCGCTCGCGCTCCGCGTACAGCTCACGAACGGCGTCGACCTTCTCCCCCACGGCGATGGTGACGGCGGCCAGTTCTGCCGTCCAACTCCGCCATCGCTCTTCGAACGTCGGGAATTCGGTCGCGACCGCGGCCGGCCCGGTGACGGTCACACCGCCGGAGTTCACCAACCATGAGCGCAACTCCTCGCCGGCGTCGATGATCCGCCGAGCGGCCAAGTCGAGGTCATCGAGGACGATCCCCATTGATTCCATGAGCTTCCACCTCCTTGGCGCCGACTGCTGTCAACAATTGTAATACAACGTCAACATCGTGCAACTGCGATCGAATGGTGCCGATGTGAGCCGCGAAAACGCACCACGTACCTGGTTTCCGCGACCTCCCTGTGAGCCGCTACGGTTCGCTCCTTCCCCGGCGGCATTTCCCCGGGGCCGTTTTTTGTGGGTGGGCTGTGGTATTGAACCCGCGGTGGTTGCCGCGATGGAGGAGCTGACGTGACCTCGATTCAGGATCGACGCGATGAGCGCTCAGGGGCGAGGGTGCCTCCGCATTCACGCGAGTCCGAGGAGTCCGTGATCGGAGCGATCCTGCTGTCCTCCGACGCCGCCAACGAGGTGATGGACAAGCTCGAGCCCGAGGACTTCTACATCCCTTCCCATCAGGCGATGTTCCGGGCGATCCGCACCCTCTTCAACGGCAACCAGGCCATCGACGCCATCACGGTCGCCGAGGAACTGCGACGCACCGGTGAACTGGAGAGGGTCGGCGGCGTGCCTGCGATTACCCGGCTCCTCGACGTGGTGCCGTCGGCGGCCAACGTCGACTACTACGCCGACGTCGTGGAAGAAACATCTCAGAGGCGGCATCTGATCAGCGCCGGGTCAACGATCACCGATCTGGCGCTCAGGCTCGACGACGAGATCCACACCGTGCTCGACCGCGCGGAGCAAACGGTTCTGGCGGTGGCCGGAAGGCGAGTTGGCGACTCGATGCAACCGATCGGTCCGTTGTTCTTCTCGACCCTCGAAGAGCTCGAGATGCTCGAGCAACGCGGATCCGACGTCACAGGGCTCTCCACCGGGTTTCGGGACCTCGACCGCAAACTGACCGGGTTGCACCCGGCCAACCTGGTGATCATCGCCGCCCGACCCGCCATGGGGAAGAGCGCTCTCACGATGAACATCGCCACCAACATCGCCATGCGTGGCTTGCCGGTCGCCATCTTCTCGCTCGAGATGTCGAAGGAAGAAGTCGCCCAGCGTATGTTGTGTTCGGTGGCCCGCATCGACTCCATGAAGGTACGCACGGGTCAAATCGGTGAGGCCTCCTGGCCGCGACTCACCGATGCGGCAGGCAAGCTGTACAACGCCCCCGTGTTCGTCGACGACTCGCCGGTGGTGACGGTGACCGACATCCGGGCCAAGTGCCGGCGGCTCAAGCGAATCCACGGCCTCGAGATGGTGGTCGTCGACTACCTCCAGCTCATGCAGGGAACATCGAAGGAGAGTCGCCAGCAGGAGATAGCGGAGATCAGCCGGGCGCTGAAGAACCTCGCCCGAGAGCTGGAGCTTCCGATCATCGCCGTCTCCCAGCTCAACCGAAACCTCGAACAGCGCGAAGACAAGCGGCCGCGGCTCGGCGACCTTCGTGAATCCGGGTCACTCGAACAGGACGCCGACATCGTGATGTTCATCTACCGCGACGAGTACTACAACGAAAGCACCGATCGCAAGGGTGTGGCAGAGGTCATGGTCGCCAAGCATCGCGCCGGCTCCACCGGCATCGTCGAGATGACCTTCATGCCCGAATACACGAAATTCTCCGACCTCGGCCGCGACTGAGGCGACAAGCGACAAGCGACAAGCGACAAGCAACAAGCAACAAGCAACAAGCAACAAGCAACAGGGACATCCCCCCTCCCGGCTCCGCCGGCACACGCCCCGCTGGGGAGAGAAAGCCAGGAGGGGAGGCGAGGAGGCGAGGAGGCGAGGAGGCGAGGGGCCAGTCACCAGTACCGAGTACCAAGTACTGAGTACGGCCCGAGCGAAGCGAGGGCCAAATCCCCCCTCCCGGCTCCGCCGGACTCCCCGGCCGGGGAGAGAAAGCCAGGAGGGGCGGCGAGGAGGCGAGGAGGCGAGGGGCCAGTCACCAGTACCGAGTACTGAGTACGGCCCGAGCGAAGCGAGGGCCCAAATCTCCCCCTCCCGGCTCCACCGGACCCCCTCCGGGGGGGGCGACGGAACCCCACGGCCACCCGGTTCCCGCAGGCGACGAAGGGGGAGATCCCGGTACTGAGTACTCAGTACCAAGTACCGGGACGAAGCTCGGGCCTCTCAGGCCGGAATCACGTCGAGGGTCACCGGGAACTCGACGTCGGGATGCAGCTTCAACCACACCTCGTGCAGTCCGATCGCCTTGATGGGTGTGCGAACCTCCACGTGACGCCGCTCGACGTCGACGCCGGTGAAACGCTTGATGCCCTCGACGATGTCGGGGGCGGTGATCGAACCGTAGAGCCTGCCCTCGTCACCGGCCTGGGCGGCAAGCACCACCCTGGTGCCGGCGAGCTGAGTGGCAACCTTCTCGGCGGCCTCGCGGGCCTCTCGATCTGCCGACTCCCGGGCCACCCTGAGAGCGCTGGCCTGCGCCAGGGCACCCTCGGTGGCCTTCATCGCACGTTTCTTCGGCAAGAGGAAGTTGCGGGCGTATCCGTCGGCCACGTCCACCAGATCGCCCTTGTTCCCCAGGTCCACGACATCGTGGAGCAGGATCAGTCTCATCGGCCCGTCCCCAAGTACGGGAGCAGCGCCATCTCCCGGGCGCTCTTGATGGCGACGGCGACTTCCCGCTGATGGCGGGGGCAGTTGCCGGTGACCCGGCGGGCCCGGATCTTCGCCCGATCCGACATGTACTTGCGAAGGATGGCGACGTCCTTGTAGTCGATGTAGTCGACTCGCTCGGAGCAGAAGTGACAGACCCTCTTCTTCATCTTCCCGCGGGCTTGCTCGGGCCTGCGGCGGCGCTTCTTACTCGTCGACTGTTGCATTCGAGCCATGTGTCAGGTCTCCTCAGATCTCAGAAAGGTGCTTCGTCTGGGCCGTAGTCGTTGCGGGCCACGGGTCCGGGCGGGGGTGCGGAGGATCCGCCGAAGTCGCCGCCGCCACTTCTGGCCGTCCGGGTGATCGTCGCGGTGGCCCAGCGGAGGCTCGGTCCCACCTCGTCGATCGCGACCTCCACCACGGAGCGCTTCTCGCCCTCCGGGGTCTCCCACGACCGTTGCTCCAGGCGGCCGGTCACGATGACGCGGGTGCCCTTCTGAAGCGACTCGGCGACCGTCTCGGCCTGCTCGCGCCACACGGTCCCACCAAAGAAGCTGGTGTCTTCCTGCCATTCGCCCGACTGATCTCGCCACCGACGGTTCACCGCGAACCGGAGGCGCGCCATCGGCACACCCGACGGTGTGAAACGGAGTTCGGGATCCTCGACCAGATTTCCGATCAAGGTCACGTTGTTGGACATGGTGCTCTCCTTCCTCGCCCTACCCACCCCAAGATGCCAGACGGGTATGACAGTTGTCGTCAGGCTCCGGGTCGCACGACCTTGTGCCGGAGCACCTCGTCGGACAGAGAGAGCATCCGATCGAGACCGTCGACGGCCTCGGTCTCGGCCTCGAACGTCACCACGGTGTAGTAACCCTCGGACAGGTGATCGATCTCGTAGGCGAAGCGGCGCTTGCCCCAGATGTCGGTCGACGTCACCTTGCCGCCTGCGTTCTCGAGGTACTTCTCCACGTCGGTGACCCGATCGCGGACATCGCTCTCCTCGAGCGCAGGCCGATGAATCGTCATCAGCTCGTACGTTCGCATTGTTCCTCCTGTGGACATCCGCCGCAGCGGAAGGCCCCGGTCGTGTACCGGAGCAGGGGTGGGTTGGGTCGCGCCGGGAGGCGCACCAACCGGGATCACGGCAGTGTAGTGGTGTCCGTCCTCGATCGAAATCGGACGCGTCAGTCCTCGGTGGTGCGGGCCACGTCGAGGGATCGATCGTAGGGCAGTTCGATGTAGAAACACGCTCCGGCGAGCCGGTCCGAGAGCCGGTAACCCGCCTCCCCCTCGTGGGCTCGGGCTATCGAGCGGGCCACCGCCAGTCCGAGACCGCTACCCGGAACATTGGCGTTGAGCTCATGCTCACCGCGCTCGAACCGGCGCCAGATGACCTTCTCGTAGCGGGGCGTCACCCCGGCACCGTTGTCGTGTACCTCGATGATCCGACCCTTGTCGCTCCGCTTGGCGACGATGAGGATCTTCCCGTTTCCGTAGCGAAGGGCGTTCTCCAGCAGGGCTCGAAGCACCTGGACCATCCGCCGGTGATCACACACGATCTCGAGATACGGCTCCACCTCGGCGCGCACGGGGAGGGGACCGTCGAGCTCGAACACCAGCTTGATGGCGTCGGAGATCAGGGTCTTGCCCTTTATCCGCTCGAGCTTCAGCGGAGCGGCATCGAGTTCGGATCGGGCCAGCGACTCCATGTCACCGACGATGTCGACCAGAGAGTTGGAGGCGAGGCGCATGATTTCGATCATCTCCTGACGCTCCTCGTCTGCGAGTTGCTCCCACGATGTGCTCAGGACCTCGGAGAAGCCGGCAACCGCGGTGAGTGGCGTTCGTAGGTCGTGCGAGATCGAGGCGAGCAACTGGTCGCGTTCGAGACCGACGAGCTGCCGGCTCTCACGCACCGAAGCCCACGACCGGATGACCAAACACACGATGACGATCAGCATCCCCCACGGGAGGATGCCCGCGGCGAGCCCATCGCCTTCCACCACTCGGGTGGCGAAAAGGGCGCCCAAACCGACAACCGGCACGTACGGGAGGATCAGCCGGCGTCGTCCCGGACGGGCCAGAATCAGGTTGCGGCGCGGTAAGGGACGGCGAAGCGTCCATCCGGCGAGACCGAGCCCGACGGCCGCCGCGGCCCACACCAGGGACGTCCGCAGCCCACCGGGGTCGAATCCGAGCATCGTCACGATCGGCAGCAACCCGACCAGGAGTGTCGCCAACCGGGGATCGGAGACGTAGGGGCTCCTACGCAGGAGGGCCACCAACATGCAGCCCGCGAGCGTGGCGTGGAGGACAGGAATGGCAAACCCGGCTGCGAACACGTCGGGCTGCAACTCCCACAACACGGTGGCGGCGGCGACCATCCCCACGAGGACGTCCATCGCCATGCGCACCGAGCCGATGCGGCTGGCACGAACACGAGGCAGGCGGACGAGCCCCAGCGCCATCAAGCCGTAGAAGGCCACGGAGAACGCATCGCCCACAATCCCCTCGTCTGCGCCGACGAGGAGGCCAGCGGAAACGGCGGCCCGGACCGCAAGACCGAGCCCGCCCATCAGGATCGCCACGCCGATCGCCGACCACGGCTTCGTCTCATCGACGTGAAGGCCACCGGCGGCCCGCCAGACTCCAACTCCGATGACGATGAGCGCCGCCGCCAGCACCGGCTCGGCGGTCCCGGCTGGCAATCCAACTCCGGTGACATCGGTGACGATCACGGCGATG
>JAOUGY010000468.1 GCA_029865445.1 Acidimicrobiia bacterium
GCCCAGTCCGGTGCCGGGTACAGGAAGATGGGTTGGTCCGACGTTCAACCGATCGGGGCCCTCGTCCGTCCCAAGCGACCGTGGCGGCGATCCCCCGCCGACCGGTCGCTGCTGATTCCAGGTGGGCGTGCCCCCACAGCGTCGGATGCCCTCGATCGACCAGCTACGGGTTTGAGGACCCCTCGGACAGCGGACTATCGACGATGGCGATTCGTCCAGCATCCGACGGCCGGATACCGCATGGTTGAACTCGGGTCCGCGTCCGTGTATCTCCGCCCCAATGTCCGTTCCGGGCGCGGGGAGGTTGTGGTGTCGGACATCGCCGGGACGGTCGATGCCGCCCAGTTTCGGGAAGCCGCCCGTGCCGCGGACGCCCACTACCTCGTCACGTGGTTCTCCCACGGGTCGACGGAACGGCGGGCCGCGATCACGAGTGGGTTCGTGCCGGTACCCCGACTAGTGGCCCTGACACAGGTGGCGCTTCCGCTCACCGACCTCGACATGGACGTACACGATCCAACCTCGTGGGACCTGTCGACGGGGGATCTCGAGCTGCTGTGATCAGCGGTGGACCGTGATCACCACGATGACCACCAAGCTCAGCACCGTTGCGACGGCGACCACCGCCGCCGCGGTCAGAGACCATCCGGCCACGATCGCTGCAACCACGACGGAGACCAGGTTGACCACGGCCGCGGTCCCGGCGAGCCGTTTGACCCCCCAACCCCTGTCCCCGAGCACGTCGTAGGTGTGCGACCGGTCACCGGCGAACAGAGGCACGCCGCTCCGCCGCCTTCTGATCAGCGTTGCCGCCAGGTCCACCAGAAACACGGTGGCGACCGACCCTGCGGCCACGACACCGGACATACTTCCCGTGTCGAGCATCGATGCCGCCAGTAGGACACCGATGGCGTAGCTCCCGTTGTCACCGAGGAACATGCGGGCCGGATTCCAGTTGAGGGGCAGGAACCCGCCGATGGCTCCCGCCGCCACCAGTGCACCGACCGAACCGCCAAAGGAGCCGGCAAACAGCCCTAGGCCTACGAGCCCGGCCAGGGCCGCCGACGAGACGAGCCCGTCGAGACCGTCGAAGAGGTTCACGGCGTTGATGAGCACCACCGCGGCAACCATGCCCAGGGCCGCAACGAACGGCCCAATCTCTCCGGCGGCGAGAGGCCCGGCCACCAGAGTCGCGCCGATGGCTATTTCGGCCACGAGCCGTATCCGGGGCGACAAAGAAACCCTGTCGTCGGTGAGCCCGAGCCCCGCTGCCGCCACCACGGCGACGACGGTCGACGGCGTGAACCAGTCGGAATCACCCAACGTCCGGGCCGCGATGCCCCCGGCGAGATATCCCGCCACAACCCCGAGCCCGCCCAGTGGAGGTATGGGCCGAGCGTGTGTCTTCAGCTCCCCGTCGGGGAGGTCTACGAGCCCCACCCTCGGCCCGAGGAAACCGGCCGCCCGCGCGATGGCATGGCTCACGACCAGCGCCACCGCCACGGCGATCACGGTCGCCATTCGAGGACCTCCGACGAATCACCGGCGTGAACTTCGATCGTCCGCAGATCACGGAACCCGGCCTTTCGGTAGGCGGCGATCGCCCCGGCGTTCCTCGACCCCACAACCACTCTGACACCGCCGGCCCCGAGCGCCACCAGGCGATCCAGCAACTTGTCCTGGAGAAGGGCGGCGATCCCGCGACCTCGCCGTTCGGCGATCACGGCCATCGAGAGGAGTTCGGCGCCGTCCTCCTCCTCCGCACCGCTTCCGTACCGAACGGTCTCGACGACTTTGCGGATCGCCGATGGCCTGAGCAGTCTGGGCACGGCTCGAAGCCCGGCTTCGAAACCGAACCGGCGGAGAAACCGGGAGTAGAAGGTCCCGGTGTCGAGGGTGCCTGCCACAAATCCCACCGGACCCGATTCGTCGGTCGCGACGAGCACCGACGAACTCTCGTCATCGATGAGCGCCCGGTAGAGCGTGGTCAAGAACCCGTCGCCCAAAGACGAGAGGAACCCGGTGTCGATTGCCCGACGGTGGAGCCGGGCACAGAACGGGGCGTCGGCGGCGACGGCCTCACGGATGGCAACGGTTCCCGAGGCAGCCCGCAACGCGGTCGAGAGATCCGCCAGCCCCTTGGCATCGGCGACATCGGCGTAGGTCCCGAACACGCGAGCGACGACCCGCCGTTCGTCGAACTCCTCCAGAGCCTTGATGCGACCGGCGGCGCCCATCCGGTCCCGGGTGGCCGGGTCCGACAGGCTGTCGAAGGCTCGGGCGAGCGCGCCCGGGTCACGCACGGGCACCAGGAGGCCGCTCACCCCATCGTCGACCACCTCCCTACACCCGCGGATGTCGGTCGCCACCACCGGGAGCCCGGAGGCTGCCGCCTCCATCGCCGAGCGCGGAAATCCCTCCCGGTGGGACGGCAAGACGAAGATGTCCATCGCTGGATACAGCCGCTCCACATCCGTCCGCATCCCGGTGAGGATCACTCCCCCGGCACGCGCTTCGGCCAGGACATCCTCGCCGAGCCCGTCACTCTTGTCCGGGTCCTCAGGTCCGATGCACACGAGCCGAAACTGCGATCCAACCCTACGGATCGCCTCGAACAACTCGGGATAGCCCTTCTCCGCGACGAGCCGACCGACGATACCGATCAGGATCTCGGAGTCGGCGACTCCGAGATCCTCTC
>JAOUGY010000469.1 GCA_029865445.1 Acidimicrobiia bacterium
CGCGCGAGCGCCAGATTTTTCCTTTCGCCGAGTCGAAAAAAGTGGTAGCTTCACCAACAGACTTCGGGAGGTCTGATGGGGCAACGTGGGCGGGGTATGCCACGCGCAACAGCACGCGTGAAGGCAAGCGCCGTGGGGTTGTGGCGCCGGCGACCCGTGCCGCGACTCTCGTGGGTGGGACTGGCGTTGGGTGCGACCCTCGTTGCCACGGCGGTCGGCACGGCATCCGCCGGCCGTGAGCCACTCCCGACCAGCGTCGTCGAGACCGACGTAGATGTGTCGGCTGCGACTTCGCTCGCGTATTCCGCCGCTGATCGTTCGTTCGTCATGCTCGCCGACGACGCTTCCGTGGCAGTCAAACCGGACGGGCGAGCACCGGACCGACCCACGCGGGAGCTGTCCCCCGGGTCCCCCGCCGCCTTCGTGCCCGGCTCGAACGCACTCCTCACCGTCGATGGATCGACACTCATGATGGACGGCCGACCGCTCGCCGCCGGCACGTGGCTCGATGTCGCCGCCGATGACGCGAATGCCTACCTGCTTCGACCTGGAGCCATCGATGTGATCGACTTGAAGACCTCCGCCGCCACTGAATTGGGCATCGACGATCTCACTCAACCGACCGACGTGGCGGTGTCCACCGTCGATGGTTCGCTGTACATCCTCTCAGACGAGGGGAGGCGGCTGACAAGGGTGAGGGAAGGCACCCGAGAAGACCTCGCAGTCGACGAGAGCGTGATGCTCGACATCGCGGTCGCGCCGACGGCCGATCCCACCGACTCGCCCGAAGCCGAGAGCCTGTTCGCTCTGGTGCAGCGGCCAGGCGGGACTACGGGCCTCACGGAGATCACTCTGGTGGAGGAGCCGAGGGCAGTAGCCGCTGCGCTCAACGACCCCGTCAGCACTGCCCGGGTCACCAACACATGGCAGTGGACGCCGCCATCTCCAGATCCCTCCGGCATCGCCTACATGCCAGCGTCGAACGGCCTGATCATTTCCGACGGGGAGGTCAATGAGATCCCCACGCTGTTCACGGGCGACAACCTGTTCGTATCATCGCTGTCGGGCGGACTGTTGGACACGGCAAGCACCCTGTCCTACTCGAACGAGCCCACCGGGGCGGCGGTCGACTCGGCCGGCCACCTCTACATCTCGGACGATACGGGCGACCGTGGGGTCTATGAGGTGGATCCAGGACCAGACGGAACGCTGCATACCGGCGACGATTCCGTGAACTTCATCGTCATGGAGACTTTCGGATCGACCGATCCGGAGGGCGTCGCATTCGATACGACCCGGGGGAACCTCATCGTGGTGGACGGTGTCGGCGAGGAGGTCTACACGATCGACCCCGGACCCAATGGTGTGTTCGACGGAGTGGCACCGGCGGGCGACGACGCCGCCTACAGTTTCGACACCACCGCCCTCGGTATCCGCGACCCCGAAGGGGTCGAGTACAACCACGACAACGACCACCTCTACGTCTTGAGCTCCGCCGACGACCTCATCGCAGAAACACTGATCGACGGAACCCTGGTCCGCTACATCGACCTCACGGGCCACGGCATGGTCAACCCGGCGGGCCTCGCCTACGCCCCGAGCAGCTTCAACTCCGCCCAGATGCACCTCTACGTCGTCGACCGAGCGGTGGACAACAACAACGACCCGAACGAAAACGACGGCGTCATGTACGAGGTGTCATTCGAGGTCAACTCGCCGCCGGCCGTGGACGCCGGACCGGATCAGACGGCATCGCTCGGCCAAACCGTGGCGCTGGACGGAACGGTGATCGACGATGGCCTCCCAGCCGGCACTTTGACGACGAGCTGGTCGGTTGTGAGCGGGCCCGGGAACGTGAGCTTTGGAGATTCGGGGGCAGTCGACACCACCGCCGACTTCGACGCGTCCGGCCTGTACGTGCTTCGGCTCACCGCCGACGATGGTGGTTCGGTGAGCTTCGACGAGATGAGTGTTTCCGTGGCCGGCACGGGCGGTGAACTCAGCCTCGCGGTCCGGGTGTCGACCGCCTCGGACGACGCCGAAGAGAGACCCAACGGCAGCATCACGACCAACAGTTCCGACCTCGAGATGGTGGCCGACGCGGGCGGCGCGCAGACAGTCGGCATGCGGTTTGCGGGGCTCAACATCCCTCAGGGCGCAACTGTGCTGCAAGCCGACATCCAGTTCACCGTCGATGAGACGCCATCACAGGCAACCTCGCTGACAATCGCTGCTGAGGATGTCGACGACGCCACTACCTTCGTCAACACCGCCAACGGCATCTCGAGCCGCCCCCGCACAGGTGCCACGATCGTGTGGAACCCTCCGGGCTGGCCGGTCGTCGGCGCCTCCGGCCCGGCGCAAGCCACACCCAACCTGGCGGCCCTCGTCCAAGAGGTGGTCGACCGACCCGGTTGGGCCTCCGGGAACGCCATGGCATTCATCGTCACGGGCTCCGGCGAACGGGTGGCTGAGTCGTACAACGGCGATCCATCTGCGGCCCCCCTGCTCCGGATCACTTATTCGACGACCACGCCTCCGACGGTGGACGCCGGAGTTGATCAGACGATCACCGCCGGCGACCCGGCGATCTTGGATGGGACGGTGACCGATGACGGGTTGCCCGACCCGCCCGCAGCCGTGACCACCACCTGGTCGACCGTGTCAGGACCGGGAACGGTCACATTCACCAACCCC
>JAOUGY010000144.1 GCA_029865445.1 Acidimicrobiia bacterium
TGGAAGTCCTTGACTACCACTTCAACATCCGCGCAGTCGGTCAAGATCCCTTCGGCTTTCCCGTTAGCATTGTTCCAAACGGCAGAACCAGACGATCCGCCTATACATCCGCGCTCGTTGTTTAGGGGCTCTTCGGATTTCAGTAGGGGGTGACGGTGGCGAGGAGGTCCCAGTTGGGTCGGCCGGCGTAGAGCAGTGCTCGGATCCGGTATGAGGAGAACCGTCGGAACCCGAACGCCACCCGCTTGACACGCTTGATCAGGTTGTTGACCGCTTCGGTCGGCCCGTTCGACACTCTCGCTTCATGCCAGGCGGTGATCTGGGCGTGCCAACGGATGATGGTCCGTCCCAGCTGACGGATCTCGGGCGGACACGACTCGTCCTGGAGATCGTGCCCGAGCCGGGCGACGAACTCGGCGGCCACCTCGGGGTCGTCGATCTGATAGATGTTCCGGACCTCTTCTTTCGCATGCCACGCCATCTTGACCTCACCCCGAGGGTCACCCGCCGCCAGTAGCCCGAGCATCTTCTTGCTTCCGTTGTCGTCGAGACGAGATTCGGCCATGACCAACAGCTTGCGGACCCGGTAGAGGGGGTCGTCGGCAAGGCCGCGGTGACCGAGGGTCTCGTTTTGGACGCGGCGTCGGCACTCATCGAGCTTGTCGTTCGCCAACCGGATCAGATGGAAGGGGTCCGCCACCTGGATGACGTGGTCGAGGGCGGCGTTGTAGACGGCCCGGTAGGGGCCGGACAGGTCCAACACGCCGTAGCGGACCTGCGCCCGCCAGTCTGGGTCTCGAGCTTGGAGCCAGCCGGTCGCACCTTGGGAGTCCCGTCCCGGGACCATGTCCAGCAGGGTGCCAGCCGTCACGTCGACGATCGATGTCGCCCACGCCTGGGTCCGCCACCGGCCCACCCGACAGAACAGGGTCTCGTCCAGTCCAAGTGCTGTCACCGTGCCGACACGGTGAGTGTCGGCGTCCAACAGCGCTGCACCGTATGACAGGACGGTGTCGTTGACAGTGTGCCAATCGCAGGCGAGTTCCCGAGCAACCTCTGAAACGGTGCGACCGTCCCGACCCACCTGAGCAGTGACCCACCGTCCCGCCCGGTCGGTCATCACCAACCTGGGTGCTGCGATCCGAGTGTCCTGGCTGGTCCACGACCGTCGACCACACACCAGGCTGGGGCAGGTCAACCGGTGCTTGTGCCACACCAGCCGGACGGGCCGACCGAACACGGGAAGATCCACCAGCTCGACCCGGCGTCGTTCCTTCACCACCCCCACCGAGCCGCAATCAGGACACGACCGTGACGGATCCCGCACTTCGATGTGCACCCTCAACGGGGTGGTGTCCTCGACAGCGAGCACGTTGACGTCGGGGAGTCCGACGAGCAGCTCGCACATGGCGATAGGGTCCGTGATCACGGGGGTCCTCCAGGCTGGATGGCGTTAGCACCCGCCAGGTTGGCAGGGCCCCCGTCAACCCCGGTGAACCCTCACACCCCCCTCAAATCCGAAGCGCCGACAAGGAATGCCCTACGCACGCACACCCTCCAGTGATCAGTTCGTCGCAGCCTACCCAACGTTGGTCGGCCTGTGAGCTCGAATCGGGACAATCCGGACGCCTCAACTTTCGAGACTGCGCGGTGAGCTGGAGACCTGTCGGATGATGTGAATTCCGGGTTGATGATCAGAAGGCCTCGATACTGTGAGCAACGGCCCTGGGAGACCCATCTCGAGACCGTGCAGGGACGTCGTACCCATATGGCTCGTCAGCTCGCACGGGACGTCTCTACGATGTCGATCCGGGACGTGTCCCGCCGGTACGGGGTTGTCGTAGGATTTCATCGTGAACTGGACCGCCGACTTGGTCGTATCTGGTGGGCCCGCGTCGTCGCATGCCCCGCTGCCGGGTTCTGGTGGTGGATGAGACATCGCTGCGCACGGGTCACCAGTATGTGGGCTTTTCTGATTCAGTAGGGGGTGACGGCGGCGCTGACGTCCCAGTTGGGTCGGCCGGGCACAGCAACGCCCGGATCTGAGAGTTCCGGAAGTTGGTGATCCCAAACGCCACCGCTTGATCCTGCTCACGAGAACGTTGACCGCCTCGTTGGGCACGTTCGACACCCGAACCCGATGCCAAGCCACGATCTGATCACTTCAACTCCGGATGGTGCGGCTGAGGGAACGCACCTCGACGAGCATCGACGGGTCTGTCGGGTCGTCGACGAGCTTATCGACGAACTCGCGTGCCACCCCAGGGTCGTCGCCTAACTAATGCGGCTTGTATCAATAGTGGGTGCCTCCCGTGATGGGTTGGTGGCCACGTAGGGTGGCCTCGGGAGGGGTCTCAGCGGTGACGGTTGTCGGGTGAGCTTCGGGCTCGTGAGAGCGATGGTTGCCGGGGCCTCGTTCCCGAGCGGACCCGGTTAAGGGAATCGGCTGAGGCCCCGCAAGGGGTGTGGGACCGGATCACGGACACGCGTGGGTAGCCGCGTGGTGCCAACTGCTTCGAAGGGGTGACGGCGAAATCCACTGACGCGGCGAAGGGTCGACCCCCCAGGCTGCTGAAACCCTCCGACGTGATCGACGACTTCGAATGCCGGTCGACCGAGCAGACCGCATGGTTGCGTTTCCGTGCCCGGCAGGCGCATGCCGCCGGCACGGCCAAGGTGATGGTCGTCACCCCGGCAGACAATGACGCTGTCGTCGCCTACTACGCCTGGTCGATGGCAACCATCTCGGCCGAGGATGCCCCGACCCGGGTCCGAAAAGGTGCGGGACGCTACCCACAACCGGTAGCTCTGCTGGCCCGCCTTGGAGTGGCGATCGAACACGAAGGCCGAGGACTCGGGGTCGCTCTCCTCGCCGACGTGATCAGCCGCACCGCACAGCTCGGCGCCCGGATCTGCTGCAGGGAGCTGCTGGTACACGCAGAGACACCGCACGCCCGCGACTGTACCGCCATCTCATGCCCGAGTTCGAGCAGTCACCGACCGACGACCTTCATCTCGTCCTCCTCATGAAGGACATCCACAAGACCCTCCGCGGCTAGCGGCCGAGCGGGACACCGACGGGCATCTCGGGGCGCGCTGGGGGCGCGGGAGAACGAGCAACGACGCAAACGACCCGGAGACGACGAGAGGTGATGACAGATCGGAATCCCTTGCGGCACAACGGATTTCGGGGGATTCCCCCGTCACTGCGGATCTCTCGAGAAGTGGCCCGAACGGTCTTGAAAACCGTTGAACCGGTTTCCCGGTTCCGTGGGTTCAAATCCCACTCCCTCCGCCAGAGACCCCGAAAACAAGCGGTTTCCGGGGATCAGCCGTCGATCCTCACTGCGATCCCGCTGACCCTCGGGGCGCACCGGGGCGGGGAGTGTCCGGTATTCGGTGTAACTGCTGTTGGCATGTCTATCGGTCCGTGGGGAGGATGCGGCCTTCGAACGTGATGGCGAAGGCGTTGAGGGCTGCCTTCCATCGGTTCATCCAGCGTTTCCTCCCGCGGCCGGTGGGGTCCAGACTACGCACCACCAGGTAGAGGCACTTGAGTGCGGCCTGCTCGGTGGGGAAGTGCCCCCGAGCTCGGGTCGCTCGTCGCATCCGAGCGTGCAGCGACTCAACAGCATTCGTGCTGTAGATCACCTTGCGGATCTCCGGTGAGTAGTCCAAGAAGGGTGCGAACTCGCTCCAGGCGTTCTCCCACAGCCGGATGATGGCGGGATACTTGCCACCCCAGGTTTCGGTGAACTCTGAGAAGCGTTCCTTGGCGTTTCATCGATCACCCGATCGGTGATGCGGCTGATGGTGTCGCGGGACACCTCGGCGCCATACACCTCCGCCAAGTGCGCCGACACCTCACCGGTCGTCAAGCCCTTGGCGGTCAGCGAGATCACCATCTCATCCACCCCCGACAGACGCCGTTGCCGTTTCTTGACGATCTGGGGTTCGACGCTGCCATGGCGATCACGAGGCAC
This sequence comes from Acidimicrobiia bacterium, assembly GCA_029865445.1. Taxonomy (GTDB): domain Bacteria; phylum Actinomycetota; class Acidimicrobiia; order Spongiisociales; family ZC4RG35; genus JAOUGY01. Next base: position 3,984 of record JAOUGY010000144.1, read on the forward strand.
ATCGATGCTCACCGGCCCGACATCAGTCAACAGCTCCTTGGAGCGGGTGCCGTTGCGAGAGTTCGAGCCCTTCTCACGGCCGGCCGGGTCATGCTGATTGCCATGCCAGCCGCTTGTTCCCGTCGGGCAGGGGGTGGTTCTTGGCGATCCGTACCGTCAACACTGCGGCCTTGCCGACGAAGTCGGGATAGAACTCGACCTCCCCGAATCCGGCCTGCGGTGCATGAAGCGCCGAGTCGAGCAGATCCAAGCGGGATGCTCGGGCCAGCACCGCAGCGGGGGTGCCGGTGACGGCTTCGGCGATGGTGAGCGCTTCGGCGAGGGTGAGGTATCTCACTCGGCGAGGCGATCGAGGATCTCTTTGTCCCGTTCAGTCAACTCGCGCAGGCGCGTCATGAACTCGTCGTCGTGGCGGACGCGTTCGATCTCGGCTTCGAGCGCTTCGAGCATCAGGGCGTTGACGCTGATGCCGCGGCCACGGGCGATTACGTCGGCCTTCTCGGCGAGTTCTTCGGGCATACGGACGGTTGTGGTGCGCTTCTCCATAACGTCATGCTATCACGACGTCACGGTGGGAGGAAGGGCTCCAGATCGTCAAATCGGGCGCACGAAAGCCCGCATCGTTGCGTAGCGCCGAGCGGCACTTCCCGCTCGGGTCGTTCGGGGTTCACCCACTCGCAGCACCGCCATCCGAAGGGCTGGTGGTCAGCGGCCCCCGACGTGTTTCATCAGTTCCTGAAGGAGTGTTCGCGCCTTGGATTGAGACGCGACCGCTTGGTCTCTCATGTCTTTCACATCGCGCCGATGGCTTCACCGATCACCGCGCCGCAGAGGGCCACGCTCATGTGGCGAGGATGGGAGCCAACGAGCCTGTGGACGGGTACCCAATGCGGGACATCGGTATGTCGGCCGGCGCCATGGCGGCAACCGCATGAGAGTCTCCCCGAGCGTAGGTATGTCGAGGCTCCTGAGTGGCTCCCGTTGACGTATCGCGTAGTTGGCCGTACACTGGCCGGACACGAGGTGGATATGACGACGGAAACGAAACGAGCCAGGAGTGAACGTCTCGAGGTGCGCACCACCCCCGAGGACCGCGCCCTGATCAACAGGGCGGTGGCGGCGTCGGGGACCGACCTCACCGACTTCGTCATCACCAACCTGACGACCGCGTCGCGGCGGGTGCTGGCCGACCGGGTCGAGTTCAGCCTTGACCCTGACGCTCAGGAAGCATGGGAGAGGATCAACCGGCGTCCCGCCCGTAGTCTCGCCGGGCTTCGTGAGCTGATGGCCCGGCCATCGCCGTTCGCCGACGAGTGACCCACCGGTATCGACCTCCCAGGTTGCTGGAGCCGGGTCACGTCATCGACGACTTCGAGTGCCGGTCCGTCGAACAGACCGAATGGCTCCGTTTCCACGCCCGGCAGGCGCATGCCGCCGGCACGGCGAAAGTGCTGGTCGTCACCCCGACCGACAGCGACACCGTCGTGGCCTACTACGCCTGGTCGATGGCCAGCATCTCGGTCGTAGATGCCCCGGCACGGGTGCGCAAAGGTGCGGGCCGCTACCCACAACCGGTAGCGCTGCTGGCTCGCCTCGGGGTGGCGATCGGACACGAAGGCCGAGGGCTCGGTGCGGGTCTCCTCGCCGACGTCCTCAGCCGCACAGCACAGCTTGGCGCCGGCATCGGGTGCCGGGGGCTGCTGGTACACGCCGAAACACCCGAGGCCCGCGACTTCTACCTGCACCTGATCCCCGAGTTCGAGGCGTCACCGACCGACGACCTCCATCTCTTCCTCCTCATGAAGGACATCGTCAGAACCCTCCGCGACTGACACCAGAACCTCGCGGCTATTGGTGACGGGCTTGCGCTGTGGGTGGGCCGCGAGAGGACGCGTGAGAAGCGTTCGTACGCGCGTGCTCTATGGTCCGATGTGGCGGTAGCGGTCGCTTGCGTAACCCTCAGGCGGTCAGGTCCCGATCCTCCAGTTCCCACGCATGGTCGAGCATGTGCCAGGCACAGCGTCGGATCAGGAACTGCAGCGCCCACGAGCGGGCCGGTTCGCCGCGGGCGTGGTGGTCGCGGATCGCATCGGTGAAGGCATCCCGGTAGGTCCGCAGGGCTTTGGGATCATCCCTGGTCTCCAAGGGCACTTTCACACCGACCTTCGGCGCGAACTCGTGGATCTCCGCTCCATTCACGTGCCGGATGATCCGCTCCTTTTCGCGACCGCCGCCGCGTGGGCCTTTTCGGAGCTCGACCGACACGCGCTCTGCGGTGTCGTCGAACGTGCCCCACGAGGCCCGAAGCAATGCGAGCTTCCGTTCGAGTACGGCGTCGGTCATGGCGTCGTGCTCCACCGTGGCGGCCCGCCCCGAGACGCCGTAGTAATCGGTCATACCGATGCCCTCGACCTCTTCGACCACCTCGAGATCGCCGAGGCGCCCGAACTCCGCGGCAAAGCCCGCAAGCTCGGCGACCTTCGCGAAGCGGGGTCGGTAGGCGTCGAGCACGGCCAGTGCGTCGCCTCCCAATCTGGTGCTGCGGTCCCACCCGGGCCAGTCGAAAGCGCTTGCCACGACCCGCTTCTTCTTGCCGTGTTCGAGCATGATTCGAACGGGATCGTTCACACCTGGATCCTACAAAGTGGCCATTGGTTGTCCGTAGAGCGTGCGCTACTCCTCAACGAGCAACCCAGCTGAGGACGCGGCCTGTCCCGAGCTGTGATGTGCCGGCAAAGGGAAGCGAGCGGGGCCGACCAGCCCCGGCCGCCGCAATCGCAACTCTTCGTATCAACCAGGTTGGCGGCTCAGGGCTCGGAACGGCCCGAACCAACCGACGGCTGCCACGGCCAGGGCCAAGGCGGCAGCCAGAGTCAACGCCGGACCGGTGCCGACGAGTGCGATACCCAGCCCACCGAGCAGGGGACCGACCGTCTGGCCGAGCCTTGCGAGGCCCACCCAGATGGCAACCACCGCGCCGCGTTGAGAGTCGGGCGCCGATGCCACGTTCACATCTTGAAGCGTTGGAACGAGTGAGCCTTCCCCCAACCCGAAGATCAGGGCGCCGGTAGCCACCAAACCGAGGGATGCGGCGCTGCCGAGCGCAAGAAAGGCGACCACCCACAGGCCTGCGGCGAAGGTCACGATCACCCCCGGTGCCCATCGAGCGCGAATCCTTGCCAGGTTGAAAGCCACCAGCGACGATGTGAATGCCGGAAGGGCGAGGTAGAAGCCTCTCTCGGCGGCATTGAGGGCGAATCGATCGGCGAGGTGGACGGGCATCACCGTCAGAACGCCGCCGAAGATGGTCATGAAGACGAGGAACGTGGTTGCGATCGTTGCGGCCGGAACCGGACGGCGCACCGCCGCAGCAGCTCCTCGAAGTTGCTCGGTGAGGCCGGGTACCCGTGGTGGTTTTCGCCGGTCGAGTGTCATCCACGCCCACGCTGCTGTGCCGAATGCCACGGTGTAGAACATGAAGGTGGTCCGCCATCCGAACAGTTCGGTGGTGAAACCGGCTGCCAGTGGGAGCAGGGCGAGTCCCACGGTGAGGACCGCGGAGTTGTGGCCGACGATTCGTGTGCGTTCCGTTCCCGACCAGTAGTCCCCGATCAGCGCCACGGCGAGGTTGATGAGCCCCGCCGACCCGAACCCTTGGAAGAATCGGGCAGCGAGGAGGAGCTCGAACGACGGCGCGAGAGCGGCTCCGAAGCCGAACGCGCCGAAGATGATCAGACACGCCGTGAGGACGGGTCTTCGTCCCACACGGTCGGCGACGAGTCCGACGGTGGGAGCCACCACGATCCCGGCGACAGATCCGAGCGAAACGAGCAGACCCGACCGTCGTGCCGGCTCTCCGAACTCGGCCAGGATGTCGGGGATGGCAGGTGCCACGAGGTTGTTGTTGAGGATGCCGGTCAGAGTGACGGTGAAGATGAAGATGACCGACGGGCGTCTCACCCAGGCAGGGTACGGTCGAAGAAGCCTCGCCATGACATCCGGTCGCCGGCGCGTGGTGCCGTCAAACGTCGAGCGTCGCCAGCTGCGCCTCCATCTCGTGCAGACGCGCCCGCATCTGAGCGACGGTGTTGACGGCCGGTGCCTTCCGGCCCAGCAGCATGGACCACCCCCGTTTGACCTCCGACATCACGAGTCCTACCCGGTTCACCAGCCATGCCGCGGCCGTGACGACGAGCGTGATGAGCGTGACCATGAGCCAGACATTGGCTGTGGAACGAACGTCGGATGCGAGCGCCGACGTCTTCTTGGCGATCTCGTCGATTGGTTCTGGCACTGCGAACATCGAGCCGAGCTCCCGTTCCAGGTCGGATGAGATCTCTCCACCGACCCGTGCGACGTCGTCGAAGAAGTCACCGATCGGTTCGACGCCGGGGACGGTGAAGTCCAGTGCGCCCGCCGCAAGGACCGTTGTTGCCGGAAAGTCGACGGCCGGCAGGTCGAACCCGAAGACGGTAGGAAGATCGACCAGGCGTGTCCTGGGTATCTGCACAGGCGCCGTAGGCAGCACCTCTGGGGAGATCTCTCCGATGCCGGCGACCGCACGGTCCACGGAATCGGTGATGCCGGTCACGAACACCCCCACATCGTCCAACGCCGATCCGACGTCTCTGAAGGCCCGGGTGGCTTGGCTCAGTTGGGTCTTGACGTCGGCGCCGTACTGCTCGCCTGAGGCCTTGATCGATCCGGCGGCGACGACGGTGGCGATGCCGATCACGGCGAACGCAATGAACGGCGCCAGCGTGCCGACCACGATGATCAGGTCGCGTATCCGGGTGAGCATGGTTCTCGTTCCTCGCCGCCGGCCGACCATACGCTCCTGCTCCGGCTCTGGCTCAGGTCGCCTCCCGTCGGGTACTGTGTTGGCTCACGGATTCGTCCGTTGGAGAGATGGCCGAGTGGTCGAAGGCGCTCGCCTGCTAAGCGAGTAGGGGGTTATTAGCCTCCTCGAGGGTTCAAATCCCTCTCTCTCCGCGGTTGAAGGCACCCCGCCGGGGTGCCTTCAATGTGTCGAGGGGGGAGCCGTCACCGCCAGGCGGCGTCGCTCCACGAGACGCCGGACCAAGAGACGCCTGACCAGGTTCCCCCGGACCACGAGACGCCGCTCCAGCTCACACCCGACCACGAGACCCCGCTCCACGAGACCCCCTGCCAGGCGGGACCTGCCCATGAGGTGGCCGTGAAGCCGCTTCCGGTCAGCTGAGAGCCATTCCAATACCCGTTCTCC
>JAOUGY010000145.1 GCA_029865445.1 Acidimicrobiia bacterium
TTCGACATCGGCGCGATCATCCACTGCCGCGTCGGAAGAGGATCGGTAGACCAGATTCCGGGACACCACCGCGTCCGCCGTCACCTCCAGGCTTCGGACGTCCACCTCGACGTTGTTGTCGACCTGACCCGCGACCACGAGGGAGCGAAAGACACCCTCCAGGTTCCTGCCCACCTTCCCCTGAACCGACCCGCCCCAGGCCACACCGAGAACATCGCGGTCGACATCGGATTCAGCCAGGGCGGAGAATCGTCGGGCGACGACCACCAAGTCGTCACCGATCCGGCCCTCGACGACCACTTCAGGCGAGATCACCCGAACCGACCCGTCGACGACGCCCGAGATCACGACACGACTTGCGATGGCGAGGACGTCTCCCTCCACCGATCCTGATATGCGAAGGTCACCGAGCGAGGAGGCGACGACATCGCCTTCGACCCGCCCGTCTATCTGCACGGTGTTGCCGGCGGCGTACAGGTCTTCGGCCACGACGTCGTCCTCCCGGATGAGCACGAGGTCGGACTGCGTCGCTTCGGCCAGCGCCACTCCGGGCACGGCTAGGAGCACCAACCCGGCGGCCGCCCACAGCCGGCGGCGCCTACGTTCAGCGGGCGACAGCATCCCCCGCGAGTTCCAGGAGGGGAGCCGGCAGGATGCCCAACACGACGGTCACGATGGCGACGAGCGCCAGTACCCAGCGGGCGACCACGCCCACGGAGGCGTGGTCGTCGCCGCTGGGCTCTTCCATGAACATGGTCACGATCACCCGGAGGTAGAAGAAGAATGCGATCACCGATGCCAGCACGGCAACGATCACGAGCCATTCGAATCCGGCCTGCCAGGCGTCCTGGAACACGCCGAACTTGGCGATGAAGCCACTCGTCAACGGCAATCCGGCCATGCCGAGGAGCAGCGTGGAGAACACGACGGCGAGCACCGGTTGACGCCTTCCGAGGCCGGCGAAGTCGGAAATGGCCGAGCGGGAGGTGGAGGCGCCGGTGACGGCGGCGACCACGCCGAAGGCACCCACGAGTTGCAGCGTGTAGACGGCGAGATAGAACCAGACGCCTCGTATCCCGTCGATCCCGGAAAGCAGACCGGTGAGGATGAACCCGGCGTGAGCCACACCCGAGTAGGCGAGCATCCTCCGCACGTCGCTCTGCACGGCGGCCAGCACCGCGCCAACCACCATCGACAGGGCGGCTATGCCGGCGACCACCGGCGCCCAGGAGGCCCGCATGGTCGGGAATCCCAGATCCACGAGCCGCCACAACGCAATGAAGGCGCCCACCTTGGCGGCCGCCGCCATGTAGCCGACCAGTCCGGCCGGAGCCCCCTGGTACACGTCGGGAGCCCAGGCGTGGAATGGCGCCGCCGAGACTTTGAATGTCAGGCCGATGATGCACAGGGCCAGTCCGACGAGGAGTACCCCCGGCGCCAGCAGGATGTTCTGGGTCAGGAACTGGTTCTGCTCGAGGATGTTCAGGCTTCCGGTGCCGGCGAATGTCAACGCCACGCCGTAGATGAAGACGGCGGAAGCGACCGAACCCAGAAGGAAGTACTTCATCGCCGCCTCGTCGGAGTCGGCGCGCTCCCGGGTGATGCCGGCGAGCACGTACAGCGCGATCGAACCCACCTCGAGTCCCATGAACATCATCACGAGGTGCACGGACACCGCCATCAGCTGGAACCCGGCGGCGGAGAGCAGTATCAGGGCCAGCGCCTCTGCCCGGCGCCTGCCCAGCCTCTCGAAGAGCCGCCAACCGGTCGCGACGGCGAGCCCGGTGACCACGAGCAGCACGAACCGTGCCAGCAGTCCGGTGCCGTCGACGATAACCATTCGGCCGAAGGGGAACCTCTCGGAGATCGGAATGTCGGCGAGCCTCAGCCACTGGGCAAGTGCAAACCCGAAGGCGGCGGCCAGGACGAATCCGGTTGTCCACGCCAAGCTCCCACCGGTCTTCGGCTTGAACTGGACGTCGATCAACAGGACCAACGCGGCCCCCAAGGCCAGAACCAGCTCCGGGGCGATCGCCATCCACGAGACGTCCGAACCGAGTTGAGCCAGCGTCATCATTCGCCCTCCTCGGACTCCGCCACCACGAACACGTCAGCGAGGCGGCCCGGCTCCGGGACCTCGTAGTCGGTGACCGCTTCGATGCGGTCGAGGACGGCCTCGGTCGATGCAGCGGTACGGTCCAACAGGATCTTCGGGTACAACCCCAGCACCACCATGAGCACCACGAGGGGGGCCAGCACTGCGATCTCGCGACCGGAGAGGTCGGACAGCACCTTGTTCTCCTCGCGATCGGGTTCGCCCGTGAACACTCGCTCGTAGGCCCACAAGAGGTACACCGCGGCGAAGATCACACCCGACGCAGCGATGATGGCGAACACCTGGAGCGTCGGGTAGGTCCCGATGAGCACCAGGAATTCACCGACGAAGCCATTCAGACCCGGAAGGCCGATCGAGGCGAACGTCGTGAAGAGGAAGACGCCGGCAAAGATCGGCATCACCTTTGCCAGACCGCCGAACTCGGCGATCTTCTTGGTGTGTCGCCGCTCGTACAGCATCCCGACGAGGAGGAACAGCGCACCCGTGGTCAGACCGTGGTTGATGTTCTGGATCACCGCACCCTGGAGGCCCGCAGACGTGAGCGCAAAGGTGCCGAGCACGATGAAGCCCAGGTGGCTCACCGAAGAGTAGGCCACGAGCTTTTTGAGGTCGGGCTGCACGATTGCGACGATCGCTCCGTAAACGATGCCGATCACGGCCAGCGTCGCCATGAGCGGGATGAAGTCGACCGACGCCTGGGGGAACAGTCCAAGGTTGAATCGGAGCAGGCCGTACGTGCCCAACTTCAGCATGACGCCCGCCAACAACACCGATCCGGCGGTTGGCGCCTCCACGTGAGCGTCGGGAAGCCAGGTGTGGACCGGGAAGAGCGGCACCTTGATCGCGAAGGCGATGGCAAACGCCGCGAACAGCCACCGCTCCTGTGAACCGGAGAATTCGAGCGACATGAGGTCCGCCAACTCGAACGACGGTGCACCCGTTTGTGAGGCATGAATGAGACCCAGGGCGATGATGGCGGCGAGCATGAACGCCGAACCGAATGCCGTATACAGGAAGAACTTCACGGCGGCGTAGATTCGCCGCTCCGAACCCCAGATCCCGATGATGAAGTACATCGGGACGAGGACCGCCTCGAAGAACACGAAAAACAAGAACAGGTCGGTGGCGAGGAACGTACCGATCAGCCCGGCCTCGAGCAGAAGCGTGAAGACGACGAATTCCTTGACCCGCTGGTCGATGTGGGTCGACGCGGCCAGCGAGATGGGGATGAGGATGGTGGTGAGCACGATCATCCCGAGGGAGATGCCGTCGACGCCGAGGCTCCACGCGATCCCCCACGGCTCGTACCAGGGGACGTGTTCTGTGAACTGCATCGCCGCCGAACCGGTTTCGAACTCGAAGAACAGGACACCGGCGATGGCAAGGGGGATGACGCTCAGGCCGAACCCGAGCGGGAGGTGGAGCTCGGATCTGCGCGAGGGAACGAGAGCGACGATCAGAGCCGCTACTGCGGGGACGACGATCAACGAGGTCAACACGTCACACCCCTCCCCCGGCGACCACCATCCAGATGACCGCCGCGAGGACACCTGCCACGAACAACACGCCGTAGTTCCGCACGAGCCCGGTCTGCACCACCCTCAGCTTCGACCCGACTGTGCGGACCAGCCATCCGGCTCCATTCACCAGCCCGTCGATGACTGGGAGATCGAACTTGAAGGCGGCCGCATCGGCCAGCCTCTTGCCGGGTTTGACGATGGTTGCACCGTAGATGTCGTCGACGCGATACGCCTGCTCCCATGCGGTCCACAGACCGCCGAACCCTTCCTGGAACTTGGTCCACCTCGCAGGCGGGCGGTTGTACACGAGGTATCCAACGGCGATTCCGGCGACGCCGGCGAGGACGGAGACCGCGGCAAGGATGGCGAAAACACTCATCTCCTCGGATGGGTGCGCGAGGTCGATGCCTTCGAAGGCGGGGTGAAGGAAGTGTTCGAGACCGAGACGGAACGGCGTGTTCACCAGTCCGCCGACGACGCTCAGCACCGCGAGGATCACGAGGGGGATGGTCATGACGCGGGGAGACTCGTGCGGATGCACCCCGTCGTCCCACCGCGGTTCGCCCATGAACACCATCACCCATTGGCGGGTCATGTAGAACGCCGTGAGCATGGCCGTGATCAACCCGACGACCCACAGCACCTGACCGTACGTCCCTCCTTCGAACGCCACACCGAGGATCTCGTCTTTCGACCAGAATCCCGCCAGCGGAGGGATACCGGCGATCGCCAGCGTGGCGACTCCCATGGTGGCGGCGGTGGTCGGCATGTGCTTGCGGAGCCCTCCCATCTTTCGCATGTCCTGTTCATCGGCCATCCCGTGGATCACCGACCCCGACCCGAGGAACAGAAGAGCCTTGAAGAAGGCATGGGTCATGAGGTGGAAGACCGCAGCCACATACCCGCCGAGCCCCGCAGCCAGGAACATGTATCCGAGCTGGGAGACGGTCGAATAGGCAAGCACTTTCTTGATGTCGCTCTGACCGATGGCGATGGTGGCCGCCCACAGCGCGGTGACCGCTCCCACAGTCGCCACGGCGTATCCCGCGGCGGGGGCGAGCTCGAAGATCGCCGCTGCCCGTGACACCACGTAGACGCCGGCCGTCACCATCGTGGCGGCATGGATGAGCGCCGACACCGGCGTGGGGCCCTCCATGGCGTCGGGCAGCCACACGTACAACGGAACCTGCGCTGACTTCCCGGCGGCGCCCACCAGCAGCAGGAGGCCGATCGCAACCGCCGTGCCGGTTGTCAGCACCTCTCCGGCCCGCTCGAAGACACCGCCGTACGACAGGGTCCCGAAGTTCAAGAAAATGAGCATCAGGGCGACCATGAACCCGAAGTCACCGATCCGGTTGACCACGAAGGCCTTCTTGCCGGCGGCGGCCGCCGATGGCTTCGTGTACCAGAAGCTGATGAGCAAGTACGAACAGAGGCCGACCAGTTCCCATCCCATGAAGAGCATGGCGAAGTTGCCTGCCAGTACCAGCGTGAGCATCGAGGCGGCGAAGAGGTTCAGGTAGGTGAAGAACCTCGAGAACCTCGGGTCGCCGTGCATGTAGCCGATGGCGAAGACGTGGATCAGGGTTCCCACCCCGGTGACGACGAGGGTCATCAACACGGACAGCGCGTCCCACTGGATCTCGAGGGATGCCCCGATGGCGGGCATCCAGTCCCAGATGGCAACGTGTTCGGCGTGATGGAGCTCCCCGGTGAAGGCGGGGACTGCGTTGACCAGGCCCACCACGAAGGCGGCCCCGATGGCGAGGGTGGCAATCCACCCTGACGCAGGCTCTCCGATCCGTCGACCGAAGAAGTGCAGGAACACCGCTCCCGCCAGCGGGAGCGCGATCACGAGGGGCAGCAGTTCGATCACAACAGGCTCCCCAAAGGCGTCGGTGTGAGCATCATCCCGAGAGCCCCGAGAGTTCGTCGACGGACGCCGAAGAACGTTGACGGAACACGGCGACGATGATGGCGAGCCCGATCACGACCTCGGCCGCAGCAACCACGAGAACGAAGAACACCGAGACCTGGCCGTCGATCAGACCCAGGGCACGCCCCGCCGCCACGAACGTCAGGTTCACGGCGTTCAACATCAGCTCGACGCACATGAACATGATGAGGGCATTGCGCCGTACCAGGATCCCGAGCAGGCCGATGGCGAAAAGAACGGCGGCGAGCGTCATGTACCAGCCGGGTGTCACCGTCATTCGGCCACCTCCTCGGGCGCCCCTCGCCGGAAGTACGCGAGAGCGATTGCGCCGGCAGCGGCGATAGTCAGCAACAATGCAGTCGCTTCGAACGCCAGTAGCCACTCGCCGAAGAGCGGCTCCGCAACGTTTTCGATGGTCCCGTTTGGAGCTTGGGCCGCGGCGGGGGCCGCCGGCGTCCAACGGAATCCAGAACCGGTGGCGAGGGCGATGGCCAGGCCGCAGGTGATCACGGCCAGACCGATCACGAGCTGGCGTTGATAGGGCAGGGTCTCGTCACGCTCCTCGGCTTTGTCGACGCCGATGAGCATGATCACGAACAGGAACAGGGTCATGACCGCACCGGCGTAGACGATCACCTGCACCGCGGCCACCAGGTGGGCGAGGTTGACGACGTAGATCACCGCCAGCGAGAAGAGCGTGCCCAACAGTCCCATCGCCGAATGGACCGGGTTGCGGGCGGCGATCACCGTGATCGCTCCCGCCAGCGAGGTCGCCGCCAGCACGAAGAACAGGATCGTCTCGATCATCTGTCTCTCTCGTCCTGGTCGGGCTCGGGCGCCCAGTCGCCGGGACCGGGGGTGCCCTGCCACATCTCGATCCCCTCGTAGGCGGCAGACCCGGCGGGAGCCGTGGCGCGGACCCAACCGTCGGCCACGAGAAGTTCGTCGGGGTTCATGAGACGGTCATCGGCGAACATGTGGGGGACGCTCCCGTCCCGGTTCATCAGCAGCTCGTCCTTGGTGTAGATCCCGTCCTGCCGGCTCGTGGACGACATTTCGAAGAGATGCGTCATCGTGATCGCCTCGGTGGGGCACGCCTCGACGCACAGCGCACAGAAGATGCAACGGAGCATGTTGATCTCGTACACGAAGCCATACCGTTCGCCGGGGCTCACCGGTGCGTCGATGGGGTTGTCCTGGCCCCGAACGTAGATGCATCGGGCCGGGCACGCTCCGGCACACAACTCGCAGCCGATGCACTTCTCCATGCCGTCCGGATACCGGTTGAGCACGTGCCGGCCGTGGAAGCGCTGCGGCTTCTCTCTGAATTCGGCCGGGTATTTGGTGGTGACCGGGCTGTCCAGCATCTGGCGGCCGGTGACCCGCAGGCCCTTGATGAGTTCCCTGATCACGCCCATGGTGCGTCAAACCTCCAGAACGCGGCGACAACTGCTGTGAGGGCCAACCAGCCGATGGCCCCCGGGATGAGACGTTTCCAGCCCAGGTTCATGAGCTGGTCATAGCGGAGCCGCGGGAGCGTGGCTCTGATCCAGAAGAACATGAACACGATGACGTAGGTCTTGAAGAGGAAGTAGACCGTCGGCAGGATCGCCGCCAACCAACCGGGCGTGGACCATCCGAACAACGTGTCGATCTGGCCGTTCCATCCTCCCAAGAACAGCGTTGCTCCCAGGGCCGCCATCGAGAAGATGTTGACGTACTCGGCGAGGAAGAACATCGCGAAGCGCATCCCCGAGTATTCGGTGTGGAATCCGCCGACCAGTTCCTGTTCGGCCTCGACCAGGTCGAACGGGGCGCGATTCGTCTCGGCGACAGCCGCGATGAAGAAGACCAGAAAGGCCCCGAACTGAGGGAAGATGTTCCAGCGAGGCAGGAATCCGAGATACGTTCCCTGCTGACGGGCGACGATCTCCGACAGCGAGAGGGTCATCACGCCGTCCTCTCCAGACGCGGCCATCCAAACGACCACGGCCACCATGGCGAGGCCGAGCGCGGCTTCGTAGCTGATCGCCTGGGCAGTGGCGCGGACGCCTCCGAGCAGCGGGTACTTCGAGCCGGACGACCAACCGGCGAGCACCACCGCATACACGGCCATCGAGGACATGGCCAGCACGAACAGAAGACCGATGTTGAGATCTGCTCCCTGCAGAGGGAAGGTCGATCCGTCGGCGAACTCGATCGGCCTTCCCCAGGGGACCATCATGAACAGGAGGAACGCGGGAATCACCGCCAGGAACGGGGCCAGCACGAACATGCCCATCTCGGCTTTGCGCGGATTCACCTGCTCTTTGAAGAAGAGCTTGAGACCGTCGGCCACCGTCTGCAGGATTCCCCATGGGCCCGCCCGATCGGGGCCGATCCGGTTCTGCATGTCCGCGACGATCTTCCGCTCCGCCCACACGTTCAGGACGGTGACCAGGAGTAGCAATACGAAGGTTGCCACCACGCGCAGAAGCACGAGCAGGAAGTCGGTCAGGTCCATGGTCGGATCTCTGTGGTCGTCACGGGCGATCCGAGAATAGAAACGGGGACCACAACCGAACAAACCGAGCTCGAAGGTATGCCTTCATCCCGCACGTCGGGTCGGCTCACCGCTCGTGGGGTGGCACGACGGTGACGGGCAGCCCGGATGTGTGGAGGAGCTTGGTCGCTGTGCTCCCGAGGGCGAGTCCCCGCAGCAGGCTGTGTCCGCGCGTGCCCACAACGACAAGGTCGGCGCCGGCGTCCTGTGCGGCGTCGAGCAGGCACTCGAACGGGGCCCCGTGCAGGACCTTGCACTCGTGCTCCACGCCGGCGAGAGCGGCCGTCCACTCACCCTCGAGCAGAGCTGTCACGGCTCGCTCGATCTGCGCGAAGTCGTACGGCGGCGGCGACTCGCCGAGGTGATCCAGCGGCTGGAAGCTGTGAACGGCGATCACCCGTGCCCCCAGCAGGCCCGCCACCTCAGCGGTCCACTCCACTGCCCGCGCGGCGACCTCCGAACCGTCGACGCCGACCACGATGGTTCGCACGCTCATGCTTGATTCTCCTTTCGGGCCGTGGCTCGCAACGATGCCCAGATGGTCACGGTGAGGATCACCGTGATGATCGCCAGCGAAAGGAACGCATCGATGTGGAACCAGCGGGAGGCGATCATCTTCACGCCCACGTATCCGAGGATTACGCCGAGTCCCTTGTTGAGATATATGAGCCGGTCCCGGGCACCGGCCAGCAGGAAGTAGAGGGCGCGCAACCCCAGGATGGCCATGGCGTTGGAGCTGAAGACCACGAACGTATCACGACTCACCGCGAGGATGGCGGGCACCGAGTCAACAGCGAATACGACATCGGTCGCTTCGATCAGCACGAGCACGACGAACAGCGGTGTGGCCAAACGCCGGCCGTTCTCACGGGTGAACAGGCGCTGGCCGTCGTACCCGGGCGAGACCGGAACGAAACGCCGAACCAGCCGGAGCACCGGATTGGACTCTGGGTGGATCTCGTCGGCGTGATCGTTGGCCACCCGCCAGGCGGTGAACAGCAGAAAACCTCCGAACACAAAGAGCAACCAGTCGAGTCGTTCGAGCAGCGCCACGCCCGCAAAGATGAAGACGGCTCGAAGCACCAGCGCGCCGAAGA
>JAOUGY010000146.1 GCA_029865445.1 Acidimicrobiia bacterium
CGCCATTTCCTCGAACGCACCGTCCACTTCGACCACCGTGAGACTGGAGCGTCCGGCCGGGGCCGCCTCCACTCCGAACGCTTGGCGATAGCCGACACCAAAGCGGCCTTGCCTCGCAGCACCAACGAGAAAGCCCACCACCACCGGGATGTCCTCGGGCGAGGCCGCGAGCAAAGACCCGATGATCTCGGCTTTCGCCAGCCTCGACCTGGTGCCGGCGAGACGCTGGGAGGCTGTGACGACGTCAGCGAATGCGAGGCTCATCATCGGAGACTAGGTCGCTGCCGTCCCGCTTCATCGCCGAACGCAGGGCCGCCGCCCCCACCTCCGAGAAGTAGCCACCGTGACCCACGGAGCCGCCCAGGGCGATGGTGGCAGCGCCAAATCCCAGCGAGTAGGGATCGGAGCCGTGAATCATCGGCCGCCCCACCAGAGACCCGCCCGTCCGGGCCCAGGTGTCGATCGGGTCACCTTCGGTGAGCCCCACCCAGACTCGCCCGCCAGGTCGCAGTCGAGCGCCCCCGGAGGTGGCGAGCGGGGATCCGGGCGAACCGAGGAGGAATAGGTCATCGACTGCCAAACCCGCCATGGCCGCCACCGACGCCACCACTGAACCGTAGGAGTGGGCGAAGACCGCCACGCGGGCATCCGAACGCATCTCGATCAGCCAGTCCACGAATTCGCTGAGCGCCGCCGCGCCGCCGGCCGCTCTCTCGATCCGAACCGCTCGGGGGTCGAGCGGGGAGACGCCATCCGGCGGCCCACCGGGCGGGTCGTAGCCCAGCCACACCACCACCGCGACATCGGGGTCGCCCCCCTGGAGCCTGCGTCCGTATTCGGCGGGGCCCGACTCGTAGGAGGCGAGCGCGGATCCCATGCCGGGGACGAGGATCGCGACGTGTTCGGCACGCTCGAGGTCACCGACGACCTCGACTACGCGCCCGTCGCCCGCAGCCGAGAACTCGAGAAACGTCCTCGTCGCATCCTCCCATTCTCGAACGTTGGCCAGCAGAGCTCGAACCCGGGTGGCCTCGGCCGAGGCCACCATCCGGTGCCACCGGAACACCGAGAACCGACCGGTCGATTCGAGCGCCACTGCCCGGTCCTCCAATCGGCCGGCGAAGGCCACGATCGTGTGTCGGTTCGCGGAGTAGCGAAAGGGGATGGGCGCGCTCGGCGACGTCCCCACGAGTCCGGGCCGCGTCGCCGCGAAGTAGGAGAAGGTGTGCGCATCGAGACGCATCCCCATCCGCTCGAGCATCGGTTCGCCCATGAACCCTTGACCGGCGTCGAGGTGGCCGAGTTCTGGCCACGGCAGGGAAACGAAGGCGGACTCCACCACGCCGGCGCACCGGCGATCCGCGGCGTCGACCGCTTGTCGGATGCGGTCCAGGGAGCGAGTGGCTTCGAGCCGAAAACGTTCCGCCTCGGCCCTGGCAACGGCGAGCGCTGCGGAGGCGAGAGGATCGGACGGGTTCGTCTCGACGGCGCGTTCGGCGAACGCCAGCCGCCGTTGGCGCCCGGAGAGGTTGCCGCGAAGGCAACTGCTCTCGGCCTCCGCCTCATCCACGGTCTCGATGAGTTTCTGCAGAGCGCGCACCACTTCGGAGAGCTCCGTCGCTCGCTCCACGATCCGCTCGGCCAGGAATCCGAGGAGCGCCCTGTATGCGGCCGCCGCCCTACCCGCCCAGGCTGGGATCGAGTCCCATCGACCCGGGAGGTCGTCCAGATGACGCCGAAGCCCGGACAACTCCTCGACACGCTCTCCGAGGTCACCGATCACAACTCGTCGGCGGTGGCGTAGGCGGCGGCCGACAGCCGTAGCTCGGACGCCAGTCGCCCGAGCATGTCCGCCAGTTGCTCGAGGTCGGCACCGATTCGTTGTTCCAACGCAGCCAGGGCGACCGAGGTGGCCGGCGGCGAAGCGGAACAGCCCTGAACCCTTGGGGGGTCGCCCACGGACATCTCCAGGCGGGCGGCCGCGGCGACCAGGTCTTCGGCGTGAACAACGATCTCGGGCATACCCGAACGTATCCACGTCCGGGGGCTCAACTCAAGAGGTCTGCCCGAGCACGAGGATGCCGGAAGCGCGAAGGAGACGCACGACGAGCGGGAGTGGGAATCCGACCACATTGGACGGGCTGCCCTCCACGGAAACGACGAACGCACCCGCCGCCCCCTGCAGCCCGTAGGCGCCCGCCTTGTCCATGGGTTCGCCTGTCGCCACGTAGGCGGCGATCTCTTCCGAGGTCAGATCGGCGAACTCGACTACTGTCCGCGCTGTTTCGGCACGAACGACCGGGCCGGCGTCCCAGGTGGCGACGGCGACACCCGAGATGACGGTGTGCCGTTCCCCCGACAGCCGCTCCAGCATGCCCCGCGCCTCCGTGGGATGGGCGGGTTTCCCCATCACGACACCCCGATGGACCACGATCGTGTCGGCCGCCACGACCACCCATCCGGGCTCCGCAAGTGCGATCGCCTTCTCGCGTGCGACACGTTCCGCATATGCGGTGGGAGCCTCCCCTTGGAGCCGGGTCTCATCGAGACCGGAGCCGGCGACTTCGAATTCCAGTCCGAGCGACTCGAGAAGCTGCTTCCGCCGAGGTGACGCCGATGCGAGCCGAAGCCTCGGAGCATCGATCACGGTTCGAGCCGGTGGTTGGTGGACATGTGGGCTCGGGAGACCATCGTCGGTGAGCTTAGAGGAACCAGTTGGTCGATCTCTCGGCCCCATCACGGCGTGCTGGACCAGCGCCAGGGTGACGGCGGTCGCCCGGACCAGCGCGTACGACCTCAGGCCGTCGGATTTGTCGAGCGGCGCCGGGCCGAGCGCAAAGTTCCGTTGCCCATCGGCCGACGGTGGAATCCACAGGTCTTTCAGGGACACTCGTGTTCGCCCACTACCGCTCATCCCAGGAGTTTCGGCATCCCTCACCGATCGCTCGACGATGAAACTCCCGTGCCCGGAGTCTCCGGTACAGTCGCTGCGTGATCGAAGATCTGGTGGAGGCGGAAGGCCTGGTCAAGAGGTTCGGCGACTTCACGGCCGTGGACTCCATCGACTTCACGGTCGGGCGCGGTGAGGCTTTCGGATTCCTGGGTCCGAACGGGGCCGGGAAGAGTTCGACCATGAAGATGATCGGCACGGTTTCGCCTGCCACGAGTGGCACGCTGAGAGTGCTCGGGATGGATCCTGCATCACAGGGCAGGCAGATTCGATCCCGACTCGGGGTGGTACCTCAGGACAACTCGCTCGACATGGAACTCACGGTCGAGGAGAACCTCATGATCTACGGCCGGTACTTCGACCTCTCTCGCAGGGAGGTCCGCGCCAGGATCGCCGATCTGTTGGAGTTCGCTCAGCTCACCGATCGGCGCACGAGCAAGGTCGAACCGCTGTCCGGCGGAATGAAACGCCGCCTCACGATCGCCCGCGGCCTCATCAACCGGCCCGAGCTCATCCTGCTCGACGAGCCCACCACCGGCCTCGATCCCCAGGCCCGGCACGTGCTGTGGGATCGTCTCTACCGGCTCAAGCGCGAGGGCGCCACGCTCATCATCACCACTCACTACATGGACGAGGCCGAACAGCTGTGCGACCGCCTCGTGATCATGGACAACGGCCGGATCGTCGGTGAAGGATCACCCCGCGAGCTCATCGACCGTCACACATCCGGCGAGGTGCTCGAACTCCGCCTGGAAGAGCCTGTCGGAGCGCTCTCCGGGATCGGTGACCATACCGAAGAACTGGCCGACAGGGTCCTCGTGGCGTCCAGGGACGCGGAATCGGCCCTCGCCGAAGTGCACGCCCGAGGAATCAACCCCGCCATGAGCCTGATCCGAAGGGCCACACTCGAAGACGTGTTCCTGACTCTGACCGGCCGGACGCTGGTCGACTGATGACCGGCCGTCTTCGAGTTGTCGAATCGCACGCCCGCCGTTACCGGCACACGTGGCGGTCGTCGGTGTTCACGGGTTTCGTCAACCCGGCGTTCCTCCTCGCGGCGATGGGTCTCGGTCTTGGATCGCTCGTCGATGCGAACAACGGTGCCGGCGCGTTTTCCTACCTGGCGTTTCTCGCCCCCGGCCTCCTGGCCGCGACCGCAATGCAGACGGCCGCCGGAGAGTCGTCGTATCCGGTGATGGCAGGTATCAAATGGATCAAGAGCTACGAAGCAGCGCTCGCCACACCGATCGGCATCCGTGACCTGCTCGGTGGTCAGCAGATCTGGTCGATGATCCGCGTTGCGCAGGTGGTGGCGGCGTTCGCCCTCGTCGAGGTCCTGTTCGGGGCGCTGTCGGTGAGGCAGGCGGCACTCGCCACCATTCCCGCCCTGATGACCGGGGTTGCGTTCTCCCCCGCCATCGCCTGGTTCACGATCAGACTCGAGAACGACAGCGGCCTCGCCGGTCTGTTCCGGTTCGGCATCATCCCGCTGTTCCTCTTCAGCGGCACCTTCTTCCCGATCTCGCAACTCCCAGAGCAGATGCAACCACTCGCCGTCCTCACGCCTCTGTGGCACGGCGTGGAGTGGGCCCGAGACTGGGCTCTCGGCTCCCCCCCACTGTGGCCGTGGCAGTGGCACGCCACGGCCCTCGCCGCGTTCGCCGTGGCGTGTTTCTGGGGCGCGCACCGGGCTCTGGTCAGGAGGATGATCCTGTGAGCGCGCTCACGACGAGGACCGGGCCACCGACCTTGACCGGCGGATGGCGCGCACATCGCGTGCTCGAACGCAACCTCATGGTGAGCAAGCGGAGCTGGGTACTGGTTCTCTCCGGGTTCTTCGAACCGGTGTTCTATCTCTTCTCGATCGGCGTGGGCGTGGGGGCCATGGTGGGAGATGTCCAGGTGGGCGCAAGGACGGTGTCGTATGCAGCCTTCGTGGCTCCGGCTCTCCTTTCCTCCTCCGCCATGAACGGCGCCGTCTTCGAGTCAACGTTGAACATCTTCTTCAAGCTCAAATGGGGCAAGGTCTACGACGCAATGCTGTCGACACCCCTCCGACCGGCCGATGTCGCCGCCGGCGAGATCGGCTGGTCGCTCCTCCGAGGCGGGCTGTACGCGATTGGTTTCATGGTGGTGATGGCCCTGTTCGGATTGGCCGAATCCTGGTGGACACTCATGGCGATCCCGGCAGCCCTGCTGATCGGGTTCGCCTTCGCCTCGGTCGGAATGGCTGCGACGACCTTCATGCGCAGCTGGCAGGACTTCGACCTCATCAACGTCGTCACGCTCCCCCTGTTCCTCTTCTCGGCCACCTTCTATCCCCTCGACGTCTACCCGCCCGCCATCCAGACCGTCACCCGGATATCCCCGCTCTACCACGGCGTCGAATTGGTTCGAGCGTTCACCCTCGGGATGTTCGACTGGTCCCTTGCCGGGCACGCGGCTGTGCTGCTGGGGATGGGCCTGATTGGATTGCGAGTGGCCTCCGGGCGGCTGGAGCGTCTCCTTCTGGCCTGACCGGCGCCGACGTCGGGCCTATAGGATTGCCCTCGCATGCTCGACGCCCGACTTCGTACCGACATGTACGCGTGGATGAGCCTCACGCGTGCCTTCGACGACCAGATGGTTGCAATGTGGAAATCTGGGCGCGGATTGGGCGGCACCTTCAGCCAGCGCGGACACGAGGCGATATCGGTCGGTGTCGGAATGGCGATGGGGCCCGACGATGTGGCCACACCGATGCATCGGGATCTCGGCACCTACCTGGTGCGCGGGATGACGCCGGAGCGGATCTTCGGAAACCTGTTGGGACGGGCGACCGGGCCGTCACAGGGCAGGGACGCCAACCTCCACGGCCTCGGGGACCTGTCGCTCGGCATCATCGGCTTCATCAGTCACATCCCCCAGGCGCTCCCCACCGCATTGGGAGTGGCGATGACGTTCCGTCACCGCCTCGAACCGCGGGTGGCGGTGACGTTCATCGGTGACGGAGGCACTACGGCAGGCGCGTTCCACGAGGTGTTGAACATGGCAGCGGTGTGGGCAGCACCTCTGGTCGTGGTGGTCGAGAACAACCAGTACGCCTATTCGACACCGCTGAACCAGCAGATGGCCTCGGCCGACATCGTCGCCAAGGCGGAAGCCCACGGCGTCCTCGGAACCCGCGTTGATGGCAACGACGTCGAAGCCGTCTATCTTGCGGCCAGGGACTCGATTGAGCGCGCTCGCGCCGGCGGCGGCCCCGTGCTCATCCAGGCCGATACGATGCGCATGCTTGGCCATGCGATCCACGACGGCGCCGAGTACGTTCCCGAAGGCCTGCTCGCCGACTGGGAGCAGAGGGATCCGCTGCGCCTAACACGGAACCGTCTCGTAGAACAGCGAACCGCAACTCCGGAGGCTCTCGATTCACTCGACCGCGCCGCCGCATCGCGTATCCAACAGGCGGTCGCTGCGGCCGAGGCGGCACCGTTCCCTGACGGCGACTCCTTGACAGACGGCGTGTACGCATGACGGGGAACAACTTCGGATTCACCGATGCCCCGGCCTCGTCAGGACGAGAAATCACATATCTCGAGGCCATCGCCGAATCGATCGCCCACGAGATGGAGCGCGACCCGAATGTCCTCGTCTTGGGCGAAGACGTCGGTGGCGACTTCGGTGGCGCTTTCAAGGTCACCAAGGGCCTGGCTGCCCGCTTCGGGGATGACAGGGTGCTCAACACGCCGATCGCGGAGCTGTCGTTCACAGGGATGGCGACCGGCATGGCGCTCATGGGCCTTCGCCCGATCGTCGAGATGCAGTTCGCCGACTTCATATCCACGGCGTTCGACTCGATCGTCCAATTCGCCGCCTCCACCCACTACCGCTGGGGTGGCCGGGTGCCCTGGGTCGTGCGGGCTCCATCGGACGGAGGGATTCGCTCAGGGCCATATCACTCGCAGAATCCTGAAGCCTGGTTCGTGCACACGCCCGGCCTGAAGGTCGTTGCCCCGGCGACCCCGGCCGATGCCAAAGGACTGCTGGCGGCTGCGGTTCGCGACGACAACCCGGTCATCTACTTCGAAGCCAAACCGTTGTACCGCTCGATCCGCGGCCACGTGCCCGACGGGGAGCACGTCGTCCCACTGGGAGAAGCCTCCATCCGGAGGACAGGAGCGGACCTGACCATCATCACCTACGGATCGATGGTCCACGAGTCGATGGCTGCGGCCGGTGCGCTCGAATCCGACGGGATCGGGGCCACGGTCGTGGATTTGCGCACCTTGAAGCCACTCGACACCGACACCATCCTCGATGCGGCAGCCGCCACCGGCAAGGTGATCGTCGTCCACGCCGCAAACCGTCTCGCCGGCGTCGGCGCGGAGGTGGCGGCTCTGATCGCCGAACACGCCTTTGAGTCTCTCGACGGCCCGGTGGTCCGACTCGGCGGAGCCGATACGCCCGTTCCCTTCAGCCCCCCACTCGAGGACGCATACCGACCGAACGCCGCCCGAATCGAATCGGCGGCCCGCCGGCTGGCGGAGTGGTGAGGGGCCCGGGCAGTCCTTTCGGAGCGACCTCGACCGCCATCTACCATCATCGGGCATGAGCGAACGAGTGGAGAACCAGGGCGGATCGATCCTGGGAGCGGCCGTCAAGCGTGCAGAGGACCCGCGGTTCATCCAAGGTCACGGTCGGTACGTCCAAGACCACCAGGTGGATGGCCAGGTCTGGATGTGCCCCGTCAGGTCCAGCGTGCCACATGGGAGGATCCTCTCGATCGACATCGACGCCGCCATCGCGATGCCGGGTGTGATCGGTGTCTACGGCCCCGACGACGTCCAAGGCTCCATGCCGATCGATTTCCCCGGACAGACCGACGACACCCGTCTGCCCTTGATCTCGAGCGGCCGGGTCAGATTCGTCGGTGACATCGTCGCGGTGGTGGTCGCCGAAACGGAACGGCAAGCCCGGGATGCCGCCGAGGCGGTGTGGGTCGACATCGAGCCAATGCCGGTGATCGCGACGCCGGAAGCCGCTCTCGCCGAGAGCGCCGAACTCCTGTTTCCGGAGCTCGGCTCGAACATCGTCAAGACCGAGGTCTCCGAATCGCCCGATCCGCTCGACGGCGCCGACGTCGTCATCCGCGG
The DNA here is from genome assembly GCA_029865445.1 of Acidimicrobiia bacterium. Lineage (GTDB taxonomy): Bacteria > Actinomycetota > Acidimicrobiia > Spongiisociales > ZC4RG35 > JAOUGY01. The sequence goes on from JAOUGY010000146.1 coordinate 8,083, forward strand.
CCAGGTGGTCAACCAGCGGATCGCCGCCGTCCCGCTCGAAACGAACAACGCACTCGCCGTACCCGTGGGCGACGGGGTCGATGTGATGCTGGGCGCCCAGCAGATCCACGGAGCCCGGAACGCGATCTCCACCGCACTCGGTATCGACCGATCCCTGGTGCGGGTTCGGGTGCCGGACATGGGTGGTGGCTTCGGGGCCAAGATCTTCACGTATCGCGAACACGCCCTGTGCGCATTCCTCGCCCGCCGGCTCAACCAGCCCGTTCGATGGAACGAGACGCGGACGGAGAACATGATTGCGATGAACCACGGCCGGGCTCAACGGCACGTGTTCGAAGTCGGTGCCCGCCGCGATGGCACGATCGTGGGTATGCGCCTCGACGTCACCCAGGATTGCGGGGCATTCCCGCTGTTCGGTGCGATGATGCCCTTCTTCACCCGCCGGATGTCATCGGGTCCGTACGCCATCCCCAGGATCGATTACCGCGCGCGAAGCGTGGTCACCAACACCACACCCGTCCACGCCTACCGGGGGGCGGGCCGTCCAGAGGCCACAGTGACCCTGGAGCGCGTGATGGATACGCTCGCCGCCGAGCTGCGGATGGACCCTGCGGAGGTGAGGCGGCGGAATCTCCAAGATCCGGAAGCCTTCCCCTGGGTCACCGCCACAGGCGAACGGTATGACTCGGGCAACTATCGAGCTGCACTCGAGAAGGCACTCGACATGGCCGGGTACGGGGAGTCCAGGAGGGAGCAGGCGGTCCGTCGAGGAAACGGCGACCGCGTTCAACTGGGAATCGGGATCGCAAGCTATGTGGAGGTCACCGCCCCGGGAGGACGAAAGGACTGGGGCGCCGTTGACGTCCACACCGACGGCACGGCAACGGTGTTCTCTGGGGCCGTGTCCCACGGGCACAGTCACGAGACTACTTTCCCCCAGTTGGTCTCTCGGGTTCTGGGTATCCCGATCGCCGACATCGGCTTCGTTCAGGCCGACACCGCCAGCGTGGTGCGAGGTGGCGGAACCATGGGCTCACGTTCGCTCCAGATGGCCGGGTCGGCGATTCATCGTTCCGCCGGAGCCGTCCTC
>JAOUGY010000470.1 GCA_029865445.1 Acidimicrobiia bacterium
TGGAACGGAGCGAAGGGCTCGAGCACCGCTTCTCCGACGAGGACGTCGGTGAGATCATCCGGCTGGCTTCGCGTCTCGACGATCAGGTCACGGGCGCGACGGATCCGGGGCTGGGCCTGGCCGACGTCCACAGGATCGCCGGCGAGCTCGGGATCTCCTCCGAGGCAGTCGCCAAGGCCATCTCCTCACACGCCAGAGGTGTACGGAGGGAACGACGAAGGACGAGACTCCGACAGGCATGGCGCCGCACGTTGCAGGCCCATGGGCTCGTGTTCGGCACGTCGATGGCGGGCCTGGCCGGACTCGATCTGGCAATGGGCTCCGGGTTTGACTTCGTCCAGTACCCGTTCTTCATATGGGGAACCATCCTGGCCTGGCATGGCGGGTTGACGTGGCTCTTGGGCCGCTCCCGCTGAGACGGCGGGGGTCAACCGACGGCGCGGGCGTCCCAATACCGCTCGATCCGATCCACGAAGCGGTTCGGCGTCTCGGCGTAGACCCGCATCCCCAGCACCAGAGACGCTTGCTGAAGCCTGGCTCTCCGGTGTTGGGCGAGGGCGGCCATCAGGGATCGTTCGATCGGATCGACAGCGATCGTCGGAACCTCGGAGACGAGTTGGACGAGCACGGCGAGATCGTGCTCCTCGCCCAGGATCTCGCCGAGCCGGTCGAGCGATGTGGCGAGTCCGGTCAGGACCTCCGGCCACAGCGGCTCGAGCACCTCGACCTGATGGCGGAGGTACTTCACCCGCTTGCGCCACTGGTGGTAGTTGGTGGCGCTGGGGTCCGTGGCAGCCTGTTCCATCTGGCGGCGGCCGCGCCGGTAGGTGCGATCGAGCCCGGGGGCGATGGCCTCGAACCGATCTCGGATGGCGGCCCTTCCGTACACCGCCGGGAGGTTGGAGTCCACAGGCCATGCTCCGTATCGGGCCCGTGCAGACCGCAGGGTGGTGACGACGACCGGGACCAGGGTCTCGTCGTCCAGGGCCCGTTCCCGCCGCCGGCGGTGACGTTCGATCAACGCGCGTTCGATACCGGAGAGAGCGGTCGGCGCCAACTGGGTGGCGAATTCTGTGCGCAGCCTGGTGACGGTGTCCACCATGACCCGGCCATCACGGATCGGGGCGAGGAGCCGGCTGGTGTCTCGAAGCAACACGTTCTCGGCCCGGTACACCTCCTCCCCGATTTCTCCCCGAATGAGCCGGAGCACGGCGCGGAGTCGCTTGATGGACTTCCGAGTTTCGTGGACGGCGGCATCGACGTCCGCCTGGCTCTGGAGCCCCGCTATCGACCTGTCGAACTGTTCGAGCGTGACCCGACGAAGGCCCGGTCCCAAGGCTTCCCGTTCGTGCAACACGAAGGCCGAGGACGGCATCGGCAGGTATCGGTGGTCCGTCGTCACGAGGTCAGCGTATCGTGCTCGCGCATGGCCACGAGCGCAGGACTGTTGCCTTTCCGATTCCGGCCACATCCGGAGGTTCTCATCGCACATCCAGGTGGCCCGATGTGGGCGAGAAGGGACGCTGGTTCATGGAGCATCGTCAAGGGTCTGGTCGAGGACGGTGAGGATCTGGTCGAGGCGGCACGCCGGGAGTTCGAAGAGGAGACAGGATGGACCCCACCCGCTCCGTCCTCGTGGATCGCGCTCGGCCACGTCACCCTGAAGAGCGGCAAGCGGGTGTGGGGGTGGGCCGTCGAGTGGGATGTGGACCCCACGACCCTGACACCAGGAACGTTCGAAATGGTGTGGCGGGGCACCGTGGGTACCTTCCCCGAGATCGATCGAGTGGCTTGGGTAGACCACGAGACCGCTCGGTTGAAGCTCAACCCTGCACAGACGGAGTTGGTGGATCGGCTCGTCGATACCGATTATCGCGGCGTTGACGTAGGCTTCCGGTGATGAACGACGACTCCGCTCGAGACCTTTCCGACGCCGAGTGGCGCGACAGGCTCGATCCAGACCGATACATGGTTCTGCGCCAGGGAGCCACCGAGCCCCCCTTCTCGGGTGAGTTGTTGGGCTCGAAGGCGAAAGGCCGGTTCGTCTGTGCCGGCTGCCGGGCCGAGCTGTTTTCTTCGGACACGAAGTACGACTCCGGGTCCGGGTGGCCCAGCTTCTACGCTCCCATCGCAGATGGGCGAGTGGAGGAGTCGTTGGACACCTCCCATGGCATGGTTCGCACCGAGATCTCATGTGCAGGTTGCGGCGGACATCTCGGCCACTTGTTCGAGGACGGTCCCCAGCCCACCGGCCTTCGGTACTGCATCAACTCACTGTCGCTCGAGATGGACGAAGGCGACTGACGGTCAGCTGACCTTGGCCCGGTCGACGGCGCCGAGGATGTCACCGCTCATACCTGCCGGCAGTGGGACGGTGTCGGCATCCAGCACGGCGTGGACGACCGGTCCAGACGGCGTCCGGATGGCGTCGAAGCGGTCGAGGAGAGCCAGCATCGACGTGTTCTCGGCGAGGACGTCGAAATGCATCCAACGCACCGAACGGTGGCGGGCGATGGCGGCGAGGACTTCGACGAGAATCCTGCCGGCGCCTCGCCCTTGATAGGAGTCGAGGACTGTGACCGCGACATCGGCCGAGTCCGGGTCGTCGTCGAAGCGCACCCATCGGCCGATGCCTACGGGCCGGCCCTCATCGAGAAGTCCGACAGCAAT
>JAOUGY010000471.1 GCA_029865445.1 Acidimicrobiia bacterium
GAGGTGCTCCACCAGCCCCGAATCGAACACCGTGATGTCGAAGTAGAGCTGGGACAGGTACTCGGATGGCAGCCGGTCGATGTTCTGGCGGAGCTCCGGCCGGTGCCGGAAGGCGTGGTCGGTCCGAGCCGAGTAGAAGCTCAGATATCCGCCTCCGTGCACCACCAGCATCTTCAGACCCGGATGGCGCTCGAACACACCCCCAAGGATCATCCGGGTCACGGTGAGCGTCGACGAAAGCGGCATGCCGATGACGTTGACGAGGTAGTAGTCGGTGAGCCGTTCGGCGTGGGTGAACCCGGCAGGGTGCAACAGGATGACGATCCCCAACTCCTCGAGCACGTCCCACACGGGCTCGAACCTGGGATCGTCGAGGTCGACGCCCACGATGTCGGCACCCATGTAGACGCCGGGGAACGCGTACTCGGCTGCCATCCGCCGAGCTTCGGTCACCGCGGCCTCGGGGTGCGCAAATGGGAGGGTCCCGATACCGACGAACCGCCTCGGATCGTGCGCAGCCGTCTCGGCGATCCGCTGGTTCTGAAGAGCAGCCACCTTGGGTGCCAGTCCGGCGTCCGCCCAGTAGAAGTAGTGGAACGGCGACAGCCCGATGAGCTGGGTGTCGATACCGAGCGCGTCCATGTCGGCGAGTCGGGTCTCCGGGTCCGTGTATTTGGCGGCGACCAATTGGTAGAAGCGGTCGTTGAGTTCTTTGGTGGCGGGAGCGGAGAAGAAGGTACGCGGGTCCATCTCCGGCCGGAAGTGTGGCTTCGTCAGCTGAGCAGACTCGGGGACGAGCACGTGGGAGTGGACGTCGATCGTTCTGACCGGAGGTTTGGGCACCGCGCTCGGACCCCACCGTTCCGCCCATCCCTCGGGGCTGGTGATGTCGGTCATTCGCTGTCTCCTTCCGGGATCCGCCCGATCCCTGCTCGCCGCCTGATCACCTCGATGGCCGACGAATTGTCCAGGTCCGCCAGGCCGTTCGTCTCGCCCTCGTCGAGGGTGGACTCGACGAGGCGGATGTGGTCAGCAGGGGCGCCCACGGCCTCTGCGTGTTCGACAATCAACCGGGAGTCCTTGTGGCTCTGCCGGAGACGGGCGTTGGGTCGCCCATGGTCGGCCGCCACCATCCGGTCGCCCCAGAGATCCATCGCCCGCGAATAGGCGACACCGTCCCGCAGCACCTCGAGCATCCGTGCCAGGTCGAGCCCGGCGAGCTCCGCCGCCACCAGCCCTTCCGCCAAGCCGGCGCGGTTGACCGCAAGTACATGATTGACGATCAGTTTGGTTCTGGCACCGGCCCCCACCGGACCGACGTGGTGGTGGGAGCGTCCGATCACCTCCATGACCGGCCGGGCCTTCGAGTAGGCGTCCTCGGAGCCACCGAGCATCACCACCAGTTGGCCGACTTCGGCCACCGCCGCGTTGCCGCTCACCGTCATGTCTGCGTACTCGATTCCCACGTTCGCCAATCCGGTGGCGGTCTCGACGGAGTCTTCCGGGCGCCCCGTGGTCGCGTCGAGTACGAGCAACGGCCGCTGCGCGGACTCGACGATTCCACCTGAACCCAAACAGACCTCCCGCGAGATCTCCGAAGTGAGCAACGACAGCACCGCGATCTCACACCCTTGAACGGCATCCGCCGGCGAGTTCGTCGCCACGCCACCCATCGCCTCGAACTCGGCGTTTCGCTCCGCGTCGACGTCGAAGCCTCGGAGCGAATGTCCGGCGTCGAGGAGCCGGCGGGCGAATCGAGATCCCATGATCCCGAGGCCGATGATCGCAATCATCAAAATCGGTAGAGAGACTCGGGGTTCTCCACGAGGATGCGATAACGCACGTCGGGCTCGGGTGCCCACAACCCGAGTTGCTCGATGAGATCGGCATCGTTGGCCTGGGCAACGTACTTGTTGGGATGAGGCCAGTCGCTCGCCCAGACGAGCCGGTCGAGACGGGTTTCGATGAGAGCATGGGCGAGCGGCACCACGTCGGGCCAGGGCGGCACATCGCCCACCCGAAGCCGGTTGGGACCAGAGAGCTTCACCCAGGTATTGCCCTCGGCCACGAGCTGCAACAGGAGCTTGAACGAGGGGAAGTTCACGCCTTCCGCCGCCGGCATGTATCCGAAATGCCCGACCGAGACGGGAACCGGCAACGAACGGAACAGCGGGGCCAACTCCGGCAGGTCCTCTCCCATGAAGAGGAACTCCAGATGCCAGCCGAGGTCGGCGATCCGCCTCGCCATGTCGGGTACGGACTCCATGGGAATCGGCATCCCCCCCTTGTTGTCGAGGTTGAGTCGCACGCCGCGCACGCCCTGGCGATCGAGATCGAACAGTTCATCGTCGGTGACGCCCATGTCGAGCGCCACGACGGCCCGCGCCTTGTCCGGGATCTGAGCCATTGCATCGAGAATGGCTGAGTTGTCGATTCCGTAGGGCGATGGCTGGGTGAAGACGACTCGATCGATACCGATCTGCGAATGCATGTGGAGCATGTCGGCGAGCGTCGAGTCGGGTGGGTTGTAGCCGCGAGTGGGCGACAGGGGATATTTCGACTCGAAGATATGGGTGTGACAGTCCACGGCGCCCGGCGGGAGTTCGAGGGTCGATCGGCGCGGACTGCGGTCGGGGGGCAGGCAGGTGGGGAATTCGCTCTCGGT
>JAOUGY010000472.1 GCA_029865445.1 Acidimicrobiia bacterium
AGTCCGCGAGGCCGACACCGCCACCACTACCAGCACGCCCAGGCTCGCCCCCAAGATCCCACCGATGAGCCCCATCGCTGTGGACTCCATGAGGAACTGATACGCGATGTGTCTACGCCCGGCGCCCACGGCGCGTCTGAGGCCGATCTCGCCCACCCGCTCCAGAACGGATACGAGTGTGACATTGGCGATGCCGATCGCCCCAACAAGCAGGGATACACCCCCGAGCACCAGGAACAGCGAATTGACGTCACCCTCCACCTGGCGACGCAGACTGGCAGGCTCTGGTGGTTTCTGGACACGGAGCGTCTCGGGATCGTCCGGGTTGATGGCGATCGCAGCCTGGGTGGCGATCAGTTCGGCGGCGCCGACTGCGACATCGATCTGAACGGTGTCGGCCGATTCGTACCCATACATCTCACGAGCCGTCCCGTCGGGGATGATCACCGAGTTCAGAAGGTCCGGCTGCCGTTCGACGTCGGCCAGCAACCCCATGACGACGAACGCATCCTCGCCTATGAACACAACCGGCTGTTGATCCACGCGGAAGATATTGAGCTTCTGGGCTGCGCCCGGTCCCAGGATCGCAACCGCATCCGCCCGATCGGAATGACCCTGGTCGAACCACCGCCCCGCAACCAGCCTGCCCCGCACTGCGTCGAGAACGCCTGCCGTAGCCGCCTGAACATTGATCTGGAACTCGGTCTGACCGAGAGGGTCGTCGATCGGAACCGACTTCAACAGACGCTCTCCGATGTTCACCGGCCCGATGCTTCCCGCCGCATTCACACCGTTGAGACGGGTGAGCCTGTCCTCGGCGTCGGCCGGGATGATCACCCGCACGTTGTCACCGAAGAACCCCTGCTGGTTCGAAACCACAACCGACGTGGCCGCGAGTTCGTCGAAGGCGCCGACGATCTGGTTGCCCGCCGTCTGGGCGACACCGAGGGTGGCGACGAGGGCGCCGATTCCCAGCACCGTGCCGAGCACTGTCAGCACGGTCCGTCCCGGTCGTCCGACCAGCCCAGCCAAGGCTTCCGACCCGAGGTCCGTCGCCGCCATCTTTGGCCGGCTCATGCGGCGCCCTCAGAGAGAGCTCCGTCGACGATGGCGACACGACGCTCGGCGTGACCGCTCACGTCTTCGTCATGGGTGATCACGACGAGCGTGAGCCCGTCGCGCCGGAGGTCGTCGAAGAGGTCGAGGATGGTGGCCGACGTGGCCGAGTCGAGGTTCCCGGTTGGCTCGTCGCACAGGAGCAGCCGGGGTTGGGACACGATCGCCCGTGCGATGGCCACACGCTGGCGTTCGCCGCCGGACAGCTGAACCGGCTTGAACTCGACTCGATGGGAGAGCCCGACGCGCGCGAGGGCCTCCCCTGCCCGGTCCATTCGCTCCGATCTCCGTACGTCCGAATACAGCATCGACAGTTGGACGTTCTCGCGGACGGTTCGATGCGGAAGGAGATGGAAAGCCTGGAACACGAACCCAATCGTGCTTCCCCGCAGGTGGGTCCGTTCGCCCTCGGTCAAAGTGCCGACATCGGTCCCGGCGAGCCTGTAGGTCCCCGAGCTCGGCCTGTCGAGGAGGCCGAGGATGTTCAGCAGGGTCGACTTTCCGCTTCCCGACGGACCGACGATCGAAACGTATTCCCCGCGGTCGATTCGCAGCGTCGATGCGCGAAGGGCGGGCACCTCGATGCTGCCGGCCACGTAAGTTCGGCTCACGTCGACGAGATCCACGATCGGCTGGACGTCAGCCATCGTCATCTACGGCCGCCCGACCGACCACGACTCTCGCTCCGGCCTCGATATCACCGTCGAGCGGGGTGATCTCGACGAGGCCACCCGCGGCCAAACCGGGTTCTACCGTGACGAAACGGGTCTTTCCAGGTTCGTCTTCGACTTCGACGCGCGCCGACCCGTCGGCCGTGGCCGACAAGGCTGCGGCCGGAACGGCAAGCACATCTCCGGCGGTCGACTCGATCGGAATCACGACCTTCACATTGGCACCCACCAACTCTTCAGGGATCTCGGCCAGGGTCACCTCAACCGCGATGCGGCCGGCGTTCGCCTGTTCGGCGATCGAGGCGATCACACCCTCGAGCGTCACCTCCGCCTCGTCGACGATGGCAGCATCGCCGACCTCGAGCGTCGCCGCGTCGCTCTCTTGGACCTGGACCCGAAGGGTGATCTCGGAACCCGACACCGTCATGAATGGGCCCGAGATGGTGGACCCGAGCGTTGCGGCCAGGGCGTTGACTCGGACCGGGACGCGTTCGAGGAACACCACTTCGCCGGCCGGCAACCACGTCCCGACCGAAGCTTGAAGGTCGGCCAGCGCCTCGTTGGCATCCGCCAGTTCGCGCCTGGCGGCAGACGCCGCCTCCGACAGGCCGCTCCGATCAGGCGGCTTCAATACCTCGTCGAGTCGAGCTTTGGCAACGTCGAGAGCGGCCCTGGCCTGGGCCACCGCCGCGGCCTGCTCGGCGGCGGTCTGTTTGACCGTGTGAGCCGCGGCAGCTTCTTCGGTCTGGGCGGCGCCGAGCGCCTGGCGCGCCTCGAGGTCCTCCTGCCGGAGCTGGGTGAGTTCCTCGGGGGTGGGTGGAAGGCCGGTGTCCGGGTGCTTTCCGCCCTCCGCCCGGGCAAGCCGGTCGG
>JAOUGY010000147.1 GCA_029865445.1 Acidimicrobiia bacterium
GCGTTCGACCGCCATGGCGGCCAGTCGCTCGCTCCCGACCACCTGGGGTGCCACCACCCGATCGGCTCCGGCGAGGCGAAGCTTGTCCTCCCACTCGGCTTCTGAAGCCCGAGACACGATGTGCAGGTCGGGCGCCAAGGCCCGGGCGGACAGGACGATCACGAGGTTGTCGGCGTCGTTCGTCACACACGCCACCAACGCCCGGGCCCGGTGAAGTCCCGCTGCCACCAGCGCATCGTTGTGCGTGGCGTCGCCCTCGATCACGATGGAACCCTCGTCACGATGGGCCGCTGCGCGGTCCGGGTCGGCTTCGATGATCACGACATCGACACCCCGCGCCTCGAGAGAACGCATCGTTCCGACACCGACTCGACCCAGACCGCACAAGATGACGTGTCCCGACATCCCTTGCGCCATCTTCACCATCCGTCCGGATCTACGTTCGGTGCGATAGAGAAACAGCTGCTCGATCGCAGAGCCGGCAGTGTAGAACAGCAGACCGACGCCGGACACCATGATGACGATCGTGAGAACCTGACCGGCGGTCGACAAAGGAAAGACGAGCCCGTATCCAACGGTGGTGATGGTGATGAGGACCATCCACAGGGCTTCGAATGTCGAGGCCCCCTCGATGGCGACATACCCGCTGGTACCGATGATGGTGAGGAGCAGGAGGCCTGCGACTCCGGCTCCGACTCGCGCTCGAGCGGTCACCGACTGCCGGGATCCTCGCTGGAGCCGCCCGGATCGATGAAGTCGTCGGGGGTGATGTTCTGGAGCATCTCGCGGAACTTCTCGACCTCGTCCTGAACATCGTTCAGCTCCTCATCCTGGAACTCGATCGAGGCCTCGTCGAGAACCGACGAACTCGCGAGAACCGGAGCCCCCGTACGGACCGAGAGCGCGATGGCATCCGAGGGTCGCGAGGACACGACGATCTCTCGACCTTCAACTGTGAGAATGAGCTCGGCGTAGTACACGTTGTTACGTAGTTCGGTGACGACGATGCGCTCGATCTGGGCGTTCAAGGACTCGATGACGCTCGCCATCAGGTCGTGAGTGAGAGGCCGGGGTGGTGTGACTCCTTCGAGTGCGGCCGTGATGGCCATCGCTTCGACGGCTCCGACCCAGATCGGGAGAAAACGCGTGCCCCCCGTTTCGCGCAGCAGCACGATCGGCGTGTTCGAGGGGAGTTCGACACGCACGCCGGTGACGGTCATGGGAACGGTTGCGTCCATGAGTCGAGGTTATCAGGAACCGGTCAATGCGACACGGGCGAGAGCGTCGGGCGCCGCCTGGAACGCCTCCAGGTCGAGAACCGCCCAGATGTCGGCGAGATTGCGATAGAGGCCGCGGTGGTCGAGACCGTACCCGACGAGGTATTCGTCGCCCACCTCAAACCCTCGGTACTCGATCGGGACGTCTACGAGGCGCCTGGGAACCTTGTCGATGAGGGCGACCGTCTTCAGGCTCGCCGGTTCCCGTTCTGCAATCAGTTTCCTGAGGACCGTGAGGGTTAAGCCGGTGTCGACGATGTCTTCCACCAGGATCACGTCCCTTCCCGTCAAGGCGGTTGCCGTGTCCGTCGCGATACGGATGCGACCACCCTCGCCGAAGCGGTTGAGCATGAGGAAGTCGACTTCGACGGGTAGGTCGACCTGTCTCACGAGGTCCGCCACGAACCACAACGCTCCGGACATCACTGTGACGAACACGGGCTTGGTGCCGTGATAGTCCTGGGTGAGAGCCGCTCCCAGCTCGGCGGCCCGTGCCGACAGGTCGCGGGCGTCGATGACCTTCGTGACGACGTCACCGCCTTCCATCACTCGTCCCCGAACCAGCGTCGAAACCAGCCGAAGGCGTCCGCTGCGTCCGGAAGGGGCTGCTCACTTCCGGTGGCCACGCCGACCTGACCGGTGCCTTCCTCTGCCACGAGCACCGGACTGCCGTCGTCGAGTTCGAGGGACGGCCCCAGAACGCCTGCCGCCGCCAGGTGCAGGAAGGCCTCCAGGCTGCCGGCCGCCGTGAGGGGTCGGGTCTCCTCGCCTTCCCGGACCACACCGTAGGTGTCACCGGCTATCACCTGCTGCACCACCCCGAAGGAATCGAATCCGTAGTCGAGCAAGGCCTCGGTGTCCTTGAAGTGGGCATTCTCTCCATCGGAGCCCATCACCACCGTGTAAAGGCGGCGCCCGTCCCGTTCTGCACCCGTGACGAGCACGAGGCCTGCGTTGAGAGTGAATCCGGTCTTGACGCCGAATGCCCCCGGATAGTCCCAAAGCAGGAGGTTGGTGTTCTGAACGACTCTCGCCTCACCATCGGGGTCGGGGGGAAACCTGTAGACCCGAGCCCCGACGGCGCGCGCGAATTCGGGAAGACTCATTGCTTCGAGTGTCATCGTGAGTAGGTCGCGGGCGCTGGAGTAGTGGCCATCGGCATCGAGACCGTGTGGATTGGCGAAGCGAGTGTGCTCCAAGCCAAGGGCCGCAGCTTCGGCGTTCATTCGGTCGACGAATTGCTCCACCGATCCGGCTGCTCCTTCGGCGATGGCGATCGCCGCATCGTTGCCCGAGCGAACGAGGACGCCGGTGAGCAGTGAGTCGAGTTGCACGGTCTCCCCCTCGACCAGACCGACCTCGGCCTCCCCGATGTCGGCCGCGTTGGCGGAGATGACGATGTCCCGATCGAGGTTGCCCGATGTCAGGGCGACGATCGCGGTCATGATCTTGGTTGTCGATGCCGGAGCCCGTTCGGCGTCGGGATCGACCGATGCGAGTACGAGGTCGTAGGTCTCGTCGTAGAGGATCCAGGATTGAGCCGTGACGGCAGGAGGTGGGTCCACCGCCAATCCGTCGACAGGTGGGACAGACACGATTGGGGCGGCGATCGCGTCGTGAGCCGTGCCGAACAACGCCGCGAATGCGACCAAGGAGAGCAGTGCTCTCCGCATGCGGGAACTCATTGGTCGACGAGACGGTGAAGCTCTTCGGCGATGATCGCCCGGTGCATGGCCACCATGGCGTCGCCGCATCCGGCCAGGATGTTGCGTGCCTGCTCGCGTGCCTCGGCATTCTTCACCCGCAGGAGCGCCGAGGTGAGTTGACTGAGCACGTCCACCTGGCGTTCCGCAGAGTGCTTGATCACGCGCAGGTGCCGCGCCTCCAGCCCGTGAGCGAAGAGATGTCGTGCCTCGGAAGCGATCTCGACGGACCGCGGTGAGAACAAGTCGGGCCCGACCGGTAGGACCAATCCGACGTCGATGAGCGAATCGACCTGCGCCGACGTCAGGCCGCTGAGTCGAGTCAATTCTGCCCTCGACACCGATGTCGTTGGAGCGCCGACGTCGAGGAGCAGACGCTCCGACTCGACCTCGACTCTGTCGCTCTCCTCGCCCCGCTCCCACAGCGTCAATTTGGACTTGATCACCTTGAGTGGAAGGAAGTGGTCGCGCTGCTGGCGGAGGATGAACCGGATGCGTTTGATGTCGTCGGTTTCGAACAGCCGGTACCCGCCGTCGCTGCGTCCCGGGTTCAGCAGCCCCTGTGACTCGAGGAAGCGAACCTTGGAGACCGACACGTCCGGAAACTCCTCGCGGAGGAGGTTGATGACCTCGCCGATCGTGAGCGGGGCGTCACCCATCGCCACGGGCGACGATGAGATGGAACCGTCCGATCAGAACCTCGTCTCCTGGCTCGAGACCCACCCGGTCCACACGATCACCGTTGACGTAGGTCCCGTTGGTCGAGCCGGAGTCCTCGATCATCAGTTCTGCATCGCCGGCTACAAAGCGGCAGTGATGACGCGAAACGGTGATGTCGTCGAGAAAGATATCACTCTCGGGATGCCGCCCGACGGTTGTGGAACCGGCGGGCAGGACGAAGGTCATTCCAGCCCGGGGCCCCCGCTCCACGACCAGAGCGAATCCCTGGACACCCGCGAGGTCGGATGCCTGCTCCGCAGTGAGACCAGGATGATCCGACAGTGGAAAGAAGATCACGGTGGGATCGGACTCGATATGCGTGCCGCATTCGGGGCATTGGTTGGACCCGGCGGGGACGACGGCGTTACAGGACGGACAGTGCATTCGAGCGAATGATATACCCGATCGTCACGTCTTCTGGGTCACTCCACGAGAGCTCGGTATGCGGTTGCGTCCAGGAGTTCATCACCGTCATCGGCCACGTCTGCCAACTCCACGAGCCAGCCCCCTCCATAGGGGTCCTGGTTGATGAGCTCGGGCTCGTCGACAACGTCGGCATTGACCGACAGAACCGTTCCGGAGAACGGTGCGTAGACCTCCCCCACCGACTTGGTGGATTCGATCTCCGCCATCACGGCGCCTCGCTCGAGCGCTGCCCCGACTTCGGGAAGATCAACAAACACGATGTCGCCGAGTTGATCCTGCGCATAGTCGGTGATCCCGATCCGGAGACCGGTTCCGGTCTGGCGGATCCACTCGTGTTCGGCCGTGTATTGAAGGTCCTCGGGGAAGTCCACTTCTACTCCTCGTCGATGGCGGTCAAGACGATACCCGACTACCGACTTTGATTGCGCAAAGCCGTTCGGATGTCGCCCATGTACTGCCATCCGACGGTGTAGTACAGCACGAGTCCGGTTACCCCGGCGATCCACGCCGGTGGCTCGGAGATGGCAGGAGCGATCCCGGCGGCCGCCAGGTAGAACGAGGGGATCGCCCCGTAGAGGATGAACGTTGCCAGTTTTCCCAGGTGGCGCACGTCGAGTTTCCCTCCGCCCCGTGCCGCGAGGTACAGGGCGCCGAGACCAACGGCCAGTTCGCGAGCCAGGAGAGGCCAGCCGATTGCCCCGGGCACCACTCCGGCGATGAGTCCGGCCAGGACGGCCGAGGCGATCATCAAACGATCGGCCAGCGGATCGAGGAACTTGCCAAGCTCGGTGACCTGGTCCAGGCGCCTCGCGAGGTAACCGTCGATCCAGTCCGTCGAGCCGATGATGAAGATGAGGGCCGCGGCGAGCCCGATCCGCTCGTCCACCAGGGTGACGTACCAGAAGTAGGGCACCACTGCGAGCCTCGCGAACGAGATCAGGTTCGGAATCGTGAGGACGCCGTTCATCGGTTCGGTTGCACCAGCGCGGGAAGACCGTTGACGTATTGGAGACCCGAGATTGTCTCGGTGAACGGGTAGCGCACGGTGTCCTTGCGGTAGGCCTCGGAAATGGGTGCGTCGAAGAGGATGATGTAAGGCCTCTCGTCGAAGATGATCCGCTCCATTTGCCACAGGATGTCTCGGGCGTCCTCTTCGGTTCGGGTGGCGTTGTACTCGTCAACGAGGGCATCGAACTCCGAGTTCGAGAAGCCCGTGGCGTTGTTGCCGCCGGTTGCCAGAGTGTCGTTTCGAGTGGCCCAGAATGACTCGTGGTACACGGGCACCGCCGGAGCCGGCAACCTCCATCCGAGGACGAACAGGTCCACATCGAGTGTCGACGCCGGGGTGGGGGTGAAGACGCGGTTGACGAGTCCCGTGAAGTCGGTGAGCGTGACCTCGGTCTCGAAGCCGAGTTGGGACAACCATTCTTCGATCCACAGCGCCGTCGTGGCCCGGAGGGGGTCGGCTTGCGAGCCGGGCGCGAGGATACGCACGGGCGGCACCGGCTCACCTTCGAACGTGACTCCCGACCCTGCCACCACGGCATTGTCCACGTACGCCGGGTTCTGCTCCCAGGTGAAACCTGCCTGGGACAGAACGTCGACTGCCCGGGAGAGCCTGGTTTCCTGGGTGAGACCCGAATAGCGGTCTGCGAAGGTCGCGGCGGCGTCGGGGTCGAACCATCGCGTGTTGGAGCGTGGCACCGTGGCGTACATGGGGACGGCCTGACCACCGAGGACCGAGGACGCGAGAAGTTCGCGGTCGATCATCAACGCCACCGCCTCCCGGAAGGCCGGAGACGACATGGGAGCCGTGCGAAGGTTGAATCCCAGATACCGGAATCCGTTGGTGTCGTTGGTGACCACCTCGATGTCGGTGTTGGTGTCGAGAAAGGCGGCGACCCGGTTATCGAGGCCACCCGGTGCCAGGATGACGTCGATCTCACCCTCGTCGAGGGCTACGGCAGCCTCCTGGGGTGAGTCGTAGATGGAGAACGTCACGGCGTCGAAGAACGGACCTATCTCTGCTCCGGACGAGGAGGTCTCGCCTCGGCGCTGGTAGTTCGGGTTTGGTTCCGCCTCGACCGCCACCGAGCCGAAGCGGGTGATGACGAATGGGCCACCCGAAGGTTCGCCCGAGGCGTCGGCCGTCACCAGCGCCGTGAGGGGGTCATTCGAACTGGAGGCCTCATCCACGATCGGTTCCCAGAAATGCCGGGGCATGATCGGTGCGGTGCCGGGCCCGTTTGGCCAGAACGGGAGCCCCGGCTCGCCGTTGAACCGGAAAACGACAGTGTTCGCATCCTGGGCCTCGACCGACACCAGACCCAGCGAGTCGCCACCGGCCAGGGGGTATGCGGAGAGCCATCCTCGCTGCAAACCGAGTTCTCGGGCGGTCTCGAAGGTGAAGACGACATCGTCCGCGGTCATGGGGACTCCGTCACTCCATCGGGCATCCTCTCTGAGCGGAACCTCCACGACCCACTCGTCGCCGTCCTGGGTCGGCTCCGGGACGTCGCCGGGCTGGGCGACGTCGGCGGCCAGATTCAGGTCCGGATAGTCATAGGTGTAAAGGGTGGGCTTGGTGGGATCGAGGATGTATTGGTCCACCAGGGAACTCTGCGGGTCGTAGTAGGCCCAGAAGTTGTTGGTCGTGGGCGGCTCCGAGAGCCCCACCCGATAAACGAAGGGTTCGGGCGCGGTGGTCGTCGTGGTGGGGAGCGTGGTGGTCGTCGTGGGTGCGCTCGTGGTGGTCGTCACCTCAGCCGCGCCTCTGTCACATGCGGTCAGCGCCAGTACGGCGACGAGCGCCAGGCGGACATACGACTTGGATCGGGATGACACGATTCGGCTACGCTACCCTCTTCTCCACGGGCTGTGGCGCAGCTTGGTAGCGCGCTTGACTGGGGGTCAAGAGGTCGGGAGTTCAAGTCTCCCCAGCCCGACTCCACATTCCCTCGCGCCCGACCGGGTACGTCCTCCCACCCGTCACGGGAGCCGGTGCTGGGCTGTCGGGCCAAAGCCCGTTCGCGTGCGTAGCACCATCTGGGCCATCCGCCCTCCATGGGTGACACGAGTGTCAGTAGCTGCGGGCGCAATAGGCGACCAGGTCCGGTTCGTCTTCATTGCTGGGGATGGTGCCGTTGGCGCGCTGTATGCAGCGAACCGAGACTCCCTGCTCCACGAGGACGGCCTCGGCGTCATCGCCGGCGACTACGCGCCAGGGAACCTTGGCGAATCCGGTTGCAGCCGCATCTACTACCTCGTCCAGGGTCGTCGTATCGGTGGTGTTCGAATCTCGAAACTCGGTGGCCGCGTCGAGCATGTCACCCTGGATCCGGTCCATCAGTTTGGCGATAGCCGCGGACGCCGCGGCAAGGCTGACCCGCTGCTTCTCGCCGGTGTCCCGGCGGACGACGGTGACCTCGCTGTCTGCGAGCTCCCGGGGGCCGACCTCGACACGCACCGGCACGCCCTTGACCTCCCAGTCGGTGATTCGCCGACCAAGCGGAACGCCGCTCCGGTCGTCGAGACGAACTCTGACTCCATGGGCACCGAGGTCAGCCACGAGCCTTCTGGCAGCGTCTTCCACCGCGCCACCATCCCCGACCCCGATGACGACGGCCTGGATGTGCGCGAGCGCAGGCGGAACCCGCAAGCCGTCGTCATCGCCGTGAGCCATGATCAATCCGCCGACCATACGCGTCGAGGTACCCCAACTGGTGGTCCAGACGTGTTGTTGGTTGTTGTCGCCGTCGAGGTAGAGGATGCCGAAAGCCTCTGCAAAGTTCTGGCCCAATTCGTGGCTGGTACCCATCTGCAGGGCCTTGCCGTCGCGCATCATCGCTTCGCAGGCCAGGGTGTTGATGGCGCCGGCGAAGCGGTCGTTGGGTGGTTTGATCCCGACGTGGAGGGGGATGGCCAGGACATTGACCATGAAGTCGGCATAAACCTCGTGAAGGATCTTGGCCGCATAGGCGGCGGCAGCCTCTCGGGTGGCGTGAGCCGTATGACCCTCCTGCCACAAGAACTCGGTCGTGCGCAAGAAGACACGGGGCCGAACCTCCCATCGCACGACATTCGCCCATTGGTTGAGCAACAGGGGCAGATCGCGGTAGCTCTGAATCCACTTCGCCATGTACTGCCCGATGACTGTCTCGCTCGTGGGCCGAACCACCAAGGCTTCCTCGAGCTCCTTGCCGCCGCCGTGGGTCACGACCGCCAACTCGGGGATGAAGCCCTCTATGTGCTCTGATTCCTTGGTGATGTAGCTCTGCGGAATCAGGAGCGGGAAGTAGGCGTTCTCCGCCCCAGCGCGCTTGATCCGCCCATCCATCTCGGCTTGCATCCGCTCCCAGAGTCCGTACCCGTACGGTCGGATGACCATTGTGCCTCGGACAGGTCCGTTGTCGGCGAGTTCGGCCTTGTTCAGGACGTCCTGATACCAGCGGGGAAAGTCCTCCGCCTGTGGCGTCAGTATCCGAGCCCGTTTCGCTGCTGGCATCGCCGTCCTGCCTTCTATGGCGTGCCGGGTGAGGGCACGCCGTACTGCTCCACCTCGGTCGATCCCAGCGCCGGCCCGCGGTCACAGACCCACTTGCGTACGGAGTCACCCGAGCCGTCCGATCGGTCCACGATCACGCTTGGCTGGCCATCTGGTGGAACTGCCCGAGACTCTGCGCGCCGATCCTGTTCATCCGGCTGTGGATCGTGCGATTCGATGGACTGGTCTCGGCGGTGAATGTCTCGTGACCCCACTCTGATGCGGCGAGCAACGCCCGCCTCAAGAGTGCGCCTGCGATGGTTGTCGTTCGGAATGCGGGGAGAACCCCGATGAGTCCGAATCGGGGTCCGGCCGGATTGCGCCA
>JAOUGY010000473.1 GCA_029865445.1 Acidimicrobiia bacterium
CAATCGGAGATCGCCCGGGAGTGGGAACCGATGATCCTGTCCCGGACCTACGACCAACGCTTCGCCCCTCTCGAGTCCAAGCTGGGCGCACTCATGGGGATGGGGATGACCGAGAAACAGGGTGGCTCCGACGTACGGTCCAACACCACCATGGCTGCCGGTTCCGGCGGCCCGGGAACGGAGTATTCGGTCACCGGACACAAGTGGTTCACCTCGGCCCCGATGTGTGACGCCTTTCTGATCCTCGCCCAATCGGCTGGTGGGCTGTCCTGTTTCCTCCTACCCCGGTTCAGACCCGATGGCACCGTCAACGCCATCCGTCTGATGAGGCTCAAAGACAAGCTGGGAAACCGTTCGAACGCCTCTTCAGAACTCGAATTCGACGGCGCTACCGCATGGATGGTGGGCGAGGAAGGGCGGGGGGTCGCCACGATCATCGAGATGGTCAACCACACCCGTCTCGACTGCATCGTCGGTTCGGTGGGGCTCATGCGCCAGGCCGTGAGCCAGGCCGCGTGGCACGCCGCTCATCGGGCAGCCTTCGGAGCTCGCCTCATCGACAAGCCGCTCATGCAGAACGTGATCGCCGACCTGGAGATCGAGGTCGAAGCCGCCACGATGATGATGGCCCGGCTGTCGGGTGCGTTCGATCGAGCGGCGACCGACCCGGCCGAGGAGGCGTTCCGTCGACTCGCCACACCGGTAGCGAAGTACTGGGTGACGAAGCGGTGCACGCCGGTGGTACGGGAGTCCATGGAGTGTCTCGGCGGGAATGGCTACGTCGAAGAGTCGATCGTTCCCCGGTTGTTCCGCGAGTCGCCGGTGAACGCGATCTGGGAAGGATCGGGCAATGTCATCGCTCTCGACGCGCTCCGAGCGCTGGCGAAGGAACGGAATGCCGGGGAGGCGTTCCTCGACGAGCTCGACGGGGCGAGATCCATCGATCGGGTCCTCGACGAAGCGATCGACGACACGGCCGCCATGCTGGCTTCCATCAGGGAGACCGAACAGCAGGCTCGCCGGATCGTGGAACGGCTGGCGACAGTGTGGGCGGCAACGCTTCTCGCCCGCTTCGGGTCGGATGTGGCGTTCGAGGCGTACCTCAGGTCCCGAATCGCCGGTGACGGCGGCTCGTTCTTCGGCACCCTCCCGCCCTCGACCGCTCTCGGCGACCTGGCCCGTGCCGCGATTCCAGCCTTGTGAGAACGGATAGACTTATCCGACATCCTGTCGAAAAGGATCCCCTATGAGGACTCGCTGGTTGGGTCTGGCGGTGCTGAGCCTCGGGGTGTCGATGATCATCGTCGACGCCACCATCGTCAACGTCGCCCTCCCATCCATCATTCGTGAATTCGAGATCGGGCTCGCCGACGCCGAGTGGATCAACTCGATCTACTCGCTCGTGTTCGCAGCGCTCCTCATCACCCTCGGCAAGGTCGGCGACCTCACGGGGCGCCGTCGCATGTTCCTCGTCGGCCTGGCGGTCTTCGTGGCCGCCAGCATGATGGCCGGGCGGGCAGAGAGTTCGGGAGCTCTCATCGCTGCCCGCCTTCTCCAAGGCGTGGGAGCGGCTGTGATCCTGCCTTCCACGTTGTCGACGGTCAACGCAACCTTCCGAGGGCGCGAGCGAGGCATCGCGTTCGGGATCTGGGGATCGGTGATCGGAGGGATGGCCGCCCTCGGACCGTTGCTCGGTGGATGGCTGACGAGCAACCACTCGTGGCGATGGGCGTTCTACATCAACCTCCCCATCGGGTTGCTGGCCGCTGTCGGGACGATCCTGTGGGTCGCCGAAACCCGGGAAACCACTCACAGACCCGGCTTCGACACGGTCGGCACCCTGCTCTCCGGCGCTGGCATGACAGGCATCGTCTTCGCACTCATAGAAGGACCCCGATTCGGGTTCATCACACCCACCGAGGCCTTCAGGGTCGGGGACTGGCAATGGCCATCCTCGGCCGTCTCCCCCAGCCTCGTCAGCTTCATCCTCGGAGTTGGTCTCCTCGCATGGTTTGCCCGCACCCAGGCCGTGAGAGCGCGGGCCGGAAAGCCGGTGCTCTTCGACCTCGAACTGTTCGACCTGCGTTCGTTCAGCATCGGCAACATGACCGCATCCATCCTCAGTCTCGGAGAGTTCGGTCTCGTGTTCGTGCTGCCCCTCTTTCTGCAAGCGGTGCTCGGTTACTCCGCTTTCCAAACCGGACTCCTCCTCATGGCACTCGCCATCGGGGCGTTCATCGGCGGACCCTCCGCCGCGGCTCTGGCAACCAAGATCGGACCGCGCCGCGTGGTCAGTTGGGGCATGGCGCTCGAAGCCATCGCCATCACGTGGGTGGCCTTCACCCTCGCACCCGACCAGCGCGGCTGGGCGTTCGTGCCGGGGCTCGTGGTGTACGGCGTGGGGGTCGGACTCGCCAGTGCCCAACTCACCAGTGTGATCCTCGCCGAGGTTCCGCCGGCGGAGTCGGGGCAGGCTTCCGGAATGCAGTCCACCTTCCGCCAGGTGGGTGCGGCGGTGGGCATCGCCTTGCTCGGCAGCGTGCTCTCGGCGAGTCTCCAGACGCAGACCGCAGCCGCTCTCGAATCGGTGCCCGGACTTCCCGACGTCGCACGCCAGGGGATCACCGAAGCCATCGCC
>JAOUGY010000474.1 GCA_029865445.1 Acidimicrobiia bacterium
CGGTCGGCCCGAGGAACCGCAGCGTCAGGTGCCAGTTGTCCGGCGGCGCCACTTTCCCCGGGGGCCCCTCCTTGCCGAACACGTCGGCGAGAACGGCGGCCAGCAGATCCCGGGTCTCCGCGGGTGGAGTGACGGCGACGAAGAGACGACCTATCGACCCCACCACGACCCCTCCACCGCCAGGCGAGCAAGGTGTAGCGCCGCCGTCGCCGCGTATGTCCTCACGCGCTCCCGGTCGCCGGGAAGCCGCAGCGTCCGCGCCCCCGACCGCTCGGGGGTGGCGACCCCGATCACCATGGTCCCGGGCGCCGCGTCGTGCGGATCGGGTCCGGCCGCACCCGTCACCGACACCACCACATCCACGCCCAGCGCCTTCCGGCCACCTTCGGCCATCGCCACCGCCATCTCCTCGCTCACGACCCCGGCGGCCACCGCGGCGTCGTCGACCGACAGCAGCGCCCGCTTCTCTTCGACGTCATAGGCGACGATGCTGCCCCGGAACACGGCAGACGACCCGGGCACCGACGTGAGGCGCCCCGCCACCAGGCCTCCGGTTGCCGACTCGGCGGTCCCCAACGTCCACCCCCGCGCCGTCACCAACCCGAGCAGGATCGGCTCGATCGTCTCATCGTCGAAGCCGAACGCCGAACCGCCCAGCCGCTCCACGACCGCCTCCTCCACAGGGGCGATCAGCCGGCGGGCATCCTCCTCGGTGTCGGCGCCGGCGGTGATCCGGACCTTGATCTCGCCGGCAGACGCAAGAAAGGCGATCGATGGATTGGTGCTCGCCCGGTAGAGATCGTCGAGGGCCTCCCCCACCCACGCCTCACTCCGCCCCCAGCTGCGGACGACCCGGTGGACGATCACCCGGTCCACTCCGGCCCGGCGTCGCAGCTCCGGCAACACGTCGTTCTCCATGAGCGCCCGCATTTCCTCGGGCACCCCGGGGAGGGCAAACAGCACGGTCCCGTCGTGATCCAGCATGAGGGCAGGGGCGGTGCCTTTCGGGTTGGCGATCAACCTCGCACCTTCGGGGTATTGAGCCTGACGGAGGTTCGACTCGGGCATCTCACGACCCAGCGCCGCGAACCGGGCCTTGAGCACCTCGGCGTACTCGTCGCTGAACGCCATCTCCCGGCCGGTGGCCGCACACAGACCCTCGCGCGTGAGGTCGTCCTGGGTGGGGCCGATGCCACCGGTGATGATCACGGCGTCCGAGCGGGACATGGCGAGGCGGATGGCCGACTCCAGACGATCGAGGTTGTCGCCCACCACCTGCTGGAAGTGGGCGTCGAGACCCGACTCGGCGAGCTGGGAGCCGATTGTGGCCGCGTTCCCGTTGACGATCTGGCCGAGCAGCAGTTCGGTGCCGACGGCCACCACCTCCACGATCACGCCTTCACCACCTTTGCCTCGAGGTCGGGACCGAACGCCGCGAGCACCTCGGCCCGCACCACTTCGCCCGGCGACCCCTTGTCGAGGGCGATCATCCCGTCGATCTCGGGCGCTTCCCGATACGACCGGCCCACCGGAACTCCGTCTTCGATCTGGTCGATGACCACGTCGAGAACCCGGCCGATCATGTCCAGGTTGGCCGCAGCCGTGATCTCGTCCTGGATCTCCTGCAGGTGGCGCAGCCGCTCCTCGACGGCGCCCCGATCCACCTGATGGTCGAGATCGGCGGCAGGGGTGCCGGCCTCGGCCGAATACGGGAAGAAACCGGCCCAGTCGAGCCGGACATCCGCCAGGAACTCGGCGAGGTCGTCGACGTCGTCGTCGGTCTCGCCCGGGAAACCCACGATGAACGAACTGCGGAGCGCCGCTTCGGGGCCGGCTGCGCGGATCGAGGCCACCAGATCGCGATAGCGGGCGCCGTCACCCGGCCGTTTCATCGCTCGCAGCAGCCGTCCCGACGAATGCTGAAGCGACAGGTCGAAGTAGGAGGCGATTCGGGGATTGCCTGCCATCTCGGCAACCAGTTCGGGCCGGATCTCCCTCGGATACAGGTAGAGGAGCCGGGCGGTGTGAAGCCCGTCGATGTCGGTGACGAAGCGGAGCAGGTCCACGATGTTCCAGCTCTCGTCGGCGTCACGCCCGTAGGCGGCCAGGTCCTGGGCCACCAGCACCACCTCTCCGACTCCCGCGTCGACCAGTCCCCTCATCTCGTCCCGGATCTCGATGGGCCGGCGGGAACGCTGGGCACCCCGGATCAGCGGGATCGCACAGAACGTGCAGGGTTTGTCACACCCCTCTGCTACTTTCACATAGGCGTAGGGAAGCGTCGGGAGCGGGCGGTTCACCGAGTGGAGGATGTCCATCGCCGGGCGGCGCCGAAGGTCCACCTGTTCCCAGTTGCCGGTGAGGCGGTCGAGTGTGGAGACCAGTTCGCCGTACCGGTCGAGCCCCAGCACGGCGTCCACCTCGGGAAGGGCCTCCTCGATGTCGACACCGAATCGCTGGGCCATGCAGCCGATCACGACGGTCCGAGCGTCGGGACGTTTGACGTCCTGGACGTCCAGGATCGTGTCCACCGACTCACGCCGCGCCTCCTCGATGAAGGCACACGTGTTCACCATCACCACGTCGGCGGTCTCCGGATCCTCGGCCAGGAGGTATCCGGCTTCGGCCA
>JAOUGY010000475.1 GCA_029865445.1 Acidimicrobiia bacterium
GAGCGGATCTGCCACCCACGGGGCCGCTGCCGCAACCGTCTTGTTGAATCCGGTCACGATGTCGGACGCAGCCACCTTGGCATGCCGGGCGAGAGCGCCGATGGCGAGATGACCGTTGACCTCGCGGACGTAGTCGAGTTCATCGATACCGTTGATGTCGACCAAGTGGGCCGGGGCCGCGAGACGCAGCTTCATCATCGGAATGAGGCTCTGGCCGCCTGCGAGCACGCGGGCGTCCTCGCCCAGCTCGGAGAGCAATCCCACGGCTTCTCCCACATCCGTGGGGGCCGAGTACTCGAACGGGGGTGGGAACAACTGTGGACCTCCTCCACCGGGTCCCGTCAAGGTATCGTGACCTGCCGGCCAGGAGATGTGAGCCTCGGGTCGATCCCCGGCCCGGATGGGTCTAGTTGGTGACCCGACCGGGTTCAGATCAGCCCACGGCGAGCGGCTTCGGCAACCGCCTCGGTTCTCGACTCCACACCGAGCTTGCCAAACACGGTGCGCAGCCGGCGCTTCACACTCGTGTCGCTCATGAACACCGCGGACGCAATCTGGACATTCGAAGCGCCCGCCGCCACCATTTCGAGCATCCTTCGCTCGACCGGTTCGAGAATGGGTTCCTCGTGGGGTCCCGCCACCAGATGGTCGACGAGGTGGGCCGCGATGTCGGGACCGAGCGCCGGTCGTCCGGCCGCCACCGTCTCGATTGCGGTGACGAGCACCGAAGGCGAGTCGGCCTTGAGCACATAGCCCAACGCTCCGGCCTTGAGGCTGCGGTCGATGAACTCGGGATCGTCGAACGAACTCACGATCAAGACCCGGGCGCCGGGATCTCGCTCGAGGATGGCGTCGAGAAGATCGAGTCCGGACTCCGAGCCGAGCTTGATGTCGACCAGGGCCACATCGGGGCGCATCTCGGCGTACCGGTCGATGGCATCCCCAATCGTTCCGGCTTCGGCGACCACCTCGAAGGCGTCATAGTTGGAGAGCAGGCTCTTCAATCCCTGGCGTACGATCGGGTGATCATCGACGATCAGGATCGAGTGGCTCATGGTGCGGACACTCGTGCCACGACCCGAGTCCCTCCACCTGGGCGGGACACGACGGACCACACGCCCGTCAGGTCCTCGATTCTCCGGCGCATGCTGTCGAGGCCGAACCCCGTCTCTCGAGATCGAGAGATGCCTGAAGGGTCGAATCCTTTTCCGTCGTCGGAGACCTCCACCTGCACATCCCCTCCGGAGAAAGTGAGGAGCACCTCGACCTCGCGGGCCGCGGCGTGCACGAGCACGTTGTGGAGTGCCTCTTGGATCATGCGATACAACCCGATCTCCATCCGAGGGTCGAACCTCCGCTGATCCCCGGTGACCTCGACGGTCGCGTCCACGCCCGACAGTCCTGCGAATCGGTCCACGAGCTCACGAGCGGCGGCGACGAGCCCCAGCCCTTCCAGCACGGGGGGATGGAGATCGTAGATGACCCTCCTGATCTCCGATTCGACCTGTCCCAGGATTCGTTGAGCCGATTCGAGGGCGCTGGAGGCGGCCATCGCCTGCCCCGACTCGACGCGGTGGCGGCCTGAGGTGACTTCCAAGATGGCGCCGATCAGGAGCTGATTGACCCCGTCGTGGAGGTCGGATGCGATTCGCCGCCTTTCCTTCTCACCGGCGTCCGCCATCCCCGCCAACACGACTTTGAGCCGCTCGGCCTTTTCCTCCAAAGCATCGCGGGCCTGTGCGAGCTCCTTCGTGCGTTCCTCGACCAACCCCTCCAACCTGTCATGGGCGTTCGACAGAGCCTCGTAGAGTTGGGCGTTGCGAACGTGCATGGCCACGAGTCCTGCGTACGTGAGCAGGAGGCGCTCGTGGTCGTCCTCATACGGGGTCGGACGGTTGGCAAGACCGATCATCCCGATTGGCAGGCCGTCGACTCTCAGTGGGACCCCGAGGAACGCTCCCACACTCGGATGCCCCTCGGGCTGACCGACTCGACCAGGCTCCGAGCCTGCGTCGATCGTTCTCACCGCCGTGTTGTCCAGCACGACGCGGGCGAAGACGTTGGGTCGTAGGGGAATGGTTCGATGCTCGTCGTAGAACATCGGAGCGGGGTGGAACCCATGAATCGCCACGATGTCCATCGTCTCGGACCCGTCGGCGACCAGGCCGATGAAGCCGAACTCCGAATCGGTGAGCTCGAGCCCCTGACGCAGGGCTACATCGAGAACCGCGTCGAGGCGGCGCTCTGCCGACAATTCGACTGCCAGGTCGTACAGGGCATCGAGCCTGTGCCGGCTGGCCTGTCCGGAACCAACGACCTCTGCTACCACTCTCCAGAGCGTAGAGGCGGCGGGGGCCTTGATGCTTGCGAAACTGTCAAGGCGTTCTGCGCCCTCTCGATGAACACAGAATGCCGAGGCGCACCCTCCCTATTCCCGAGCCGGCGCAGCCTTCCGTCAACCTGCTGAAGTGGGGTCTCCGGACCCTCACCGGCGTGCTCGTGGTGGCAGGTGTGCTCTTCACCGTGGTCGGTGGGTTCGGAGCCGGCGTCCCGTGGCTGGTGATCGCCGCCGCGTTCTTGGTGGCGTCTCTTCGCCCCGCCAACCCTCTCGCGACACTGCAGGCCCTC
>JAOUGY010000148.1 GCA_029865445.1 Acidimicrobiia bacterium
CAACGGCACCGCCGTGTTCACCAACGACGGGGGAGCTGCCCGGAAGTTCCAGAACGAGATCCAGGTGGGGATGGTCGGCATCAACGTGCCGATCCCGGTGCCGCTGGCGTTCTACAGCTTCGGTGGATGGAAGGACTCGATCTTCGGCACCCATGCCATCTACGGGCCCGAAGGGATCCACTTCTACACCAAACCCAAGGTCGTGATCACACGCTGGCCGGATCCGATCCACCGCGGCGTCGACCTCGGATTCCCCCAACACGGAAAGTAGGCGTCCATGGACTTCGGAGTCGTTCTTCAGACGGACCCACCCGCATCGCGGGTGGTGGAACTGACCGCCAAGGCCGAAGGTCTCGGGTTCAACTACGGCTGGACGTTCGACTCCCACGTCCTGTGGCAGGAGCCCTTCGTCATCTACTCGCAGATGCTGGCGGCCACCGAACGCATGATCGTTGGGCCGATGGTCACCAACCCGGGTACTCGCGATTGGACGGTGCTCGCCTCGCTCTTCGCCACGCTCAACGACATGTTCGACGGGCGGACCGTGTGCGGGATGGGGAGAGGGGACTCCGCCCTGCGGTACATCGGCCGCTCTCCCAAGACCCTCGACACCACCGCCGAGGCCACCAGGATCATCAAGGACCTGGTGGCCGGGCGGGAGGTCACCTACAACGACCAGCAGCTGTCGATCCCGTGGCTCAACGGTGAGGGACACGATCTGCCCGTGTGGATGGCGGCGTACGGACCCAAAGCACTGGCGTCCACCGGGACCCACTACGACGGCTACATCCTCCAGCTTGCAGACCCCCAGATCGCGGCCTGGACGATCAGTGCGGTGAAGGAGGCGGCGGCCGCCGCTGGGCGGGACCCGGATTCGCTGTCGATCTGCGTGGCGGCCCCGGCCTACGTCGGTGACGATGTCGCCCACCAGCGCGACCAGCTGCGGTGGTTCGGAGGCATGGTGGGGAACCATGTGCACGACATGGTCAAGCGATACGGAGCCGACGACGAGTCGATGGTGCCGAAGGTCCTCGCCGACTACATCGCCGCCCGTGAGGGCTACGACTACGACCATCACGGTCGCGCCGGGAATCCTTCGACCGACTTCGTCCCCGACGAGATCGTCGACCGCTTCTGCGTCCTGGGCCCACCCGAGAATCACGTCGCACGGATCGAGGAGTTGAGAGCGCTGGGCGTGACCCAGTTCGCCATCTACCTCATGCACGACGACATGGAGGGCACGCTCGAGGCGTATGGCCGCGACGTGATCCCCGCCGTCAACGGATGAGACTCCGTCTCCTCTTGGGATCGGCCACGTTCGGGCTGGCTCTCGGAATCGGCATGCTGTTGCTTCCGTACTCGGAGGGCGGGGTCGACTGTGGGTCGGTGCTGTTCGGGTCGGACTGCTCGCAGCGAGCCACCCGGTTCCTGATCGCGGTGGCAGCCTTCGTCCTAGGCGCCGCCTCGGCGTGGAACGCCCGACGGATCCTGAAACGGTGAGGAATCCGGTTTCGGCGAGCGAGGCGGTGGCGGTAGGACCGTACAGCCACGGCATCGATTCGGATCCGTACGTGTTCTTGAGTGGTCAGACGCCGCTCGATCCGGCGACCGGAGCCCTCGTGCCCGGAGGGATCGGTGCGCAGACCAACCGGTGCTTCGACAACCTGTTCGCAGTGCTGGCGGGTGCCGGGCTGGGGCCGGAGCACGTGGTGAAGGTCAACGTGTATCTCACGGACATGGCCGACTTCGCCGCCATGAACGAGGCCTACGCAACCCGCTTCGACGAGCCCTATCCCGCCCGGACGACGATTGGGGTAGCGGCGCTCCCGCTGGGAGCGGCGGTCGAAATCGAACTCGTGGCGCGAAAGGGCCGGTGATACGGGGTCTTCCCCGTCACGTCACCGCCGGCCGTATTCCTCGTCGGTGACCTTGCGCGGCTCCCACACGGTGGCGCCGCCGGTGGTGAGCGACAGATGCATCATGGGGCTGTCGGGTCGGGCGCCGTGCCAATGCAACTCTCCAGATGGTGAATAGACCACGTCTCCGGCGGAGATCTCGACAGTCTCTCCTTCGGCCGTTTGGACCAGACCCGCCCCCGAAACCACGTACAGCACTTGTCCGTCGGGATGCCAGTGCCAGTCGGTCCGGGCGCCCGGTGTGAACTGGACGCCGAGGGCGTTGAGGGCCCCTTCTACCTGGCTCAACGGCCCGAACCACACATCCCCCGTGAAGTTCTCGGCGGGGGCTTTGGTCCAGGCGTGCTCGGATGCCGGTCTGTACTCCATCTGCCGAGGCTAGCCGGGCTCGTTTTGACATGTTCTTGACGGGTGTCCCACACCATGGCCGCACCTACCGAAAGGAGAGGACA
The DNA here is from genome assembly GCA_029865445.1 of Acidimicrobiia bacterium. GTDB lineage: Bacteria > Actinomycetota > Acidimicrobiia > Spongiisociales > ZC4RG35 > JAOUGY01. Next base: position 2,369 of record JAOUGY010000148.1, read on the forward strand.
TGAGGCGGGTATGGGTAGCAGCACTCGTCGCCGCGATGGTCGGGATCGGTGTCCCGGCTTCGGCCGACGTCCAGCGTTTCGAGCTGAACATCACTCCGAGCTGGTACGACCTGTCGAACGATCTCGTCGTGTTGATCAACATCGATCGGGAGACATTGTGTACCGACGAGGTGGTCGCGTTCGAGGAGGCGCTGGCGGACTGGATCGCCGGCGGACTCCTGGGTGAGCCCCCGGCCGAACCGGAGTTCGCTGAGGGCTTCTCACCGGTGGCGATTCAGCGTCCCGAACTCTCGAGTGGCGCCGTGGTATCGCTCGGGCGTGCCGACGCTTTGTACATCGAGCTATGGACGCCTGATCACGCCGAGGAGCAGCTGGGCGTAGGTCCGTGTACCGACACCGACGACTCAGGCGAGCTGTACGCCACCGGGACCACGAGTTGGCGATTCCAGGCGAGCGACCTGGCGGAGACGGGGACCCGGAGTTCGGTGTACAAGATCTTCATCGACGCCGACATGGCAACCGTCGACGGTGACACCTTCGAGTACATCAACCGGTTCCACGTCAACACCAGATGCCACGTCGACGACAATGGACCGGCCTGCCTGTTCGACAGGTACTTCATCCGTTGAGCGGGTGGTGAGCCGAGGGGAGGATCGTTGTTGGGGCGATCCTCCTCCCTGCTCCTAGAGTTGGCTCCGTCCGATTTAGGAGTCAGCGGTGAAAGCGTTCGTGGTCGAGAAAACCGACGGGGGTTGGGAACGGCGGGTGAGAGCCCTCGAGGTGGCGGACCTTCCCGATGGTGACGTGCTGATCGAGGTCGATTGTTCCGGCATCAATTACAAAGACGGGCTTGCTTCGGTCGAAAAGGGTCGGGTCGCCCGGATCTCCCCACTGATCCCCGGGGTCGATCTGGCCGGGACCGTTGTCGAGTCGTCGTCGGATTCCGTGACGGTCGGATCCGAGGTGATCGTGCACGGCTACGACCTCGGCGTCGCCCACCATGGCGGGTTTGCCGAGATGGCCCGGGTACCTGCAGGGTGGGTCGTGCCGCTGCCCGCCGGGCTCACCACGCGGCAGGCGATGGTGGTCGGAACCGCCGGGTACACGGCGGCGCTGTCGGTGATGGCGCTGGAGGCGGCAGGTCTGAAACCAGGCGACGGGCAGGTCCTGGTCACCGGCGCCACCGGTGGGGTCGGTTCGACCGCTGTGGGGCTGCTTGCGAATCGGGGCTACGAGGTGGTTGCCTCCACCGGCAAGCCGGACCAGTCGGAATGGTTGAAGGGCTTGGGGGCGGCCGATGTCGTCGACCGTTCGGAGACATCTGCCGACTCGGGTCGTCCGCTCGAGTCGGAACGGTGGGCGGGCGCAGTCGATTGCGTCGGTGGGGCGACCCTGGCCTACGTGATCCGAACGTTGCGGTACGGGGCCAGTGTGGCGGCCAGTGGCTTGACCGGAGGTGGCGATCTGCCGACGACCGTCTACCCGTTCATCCTCCGAGGGGTCAACCTTCTCGGAATCGACAGCGTCATGAACGCGCTCCCCGAGAGGATCGAGGTGTGGCACCGGATCTCGACCGACCTACGTCCGTTGCATCTCGAACCGAGCGACGTGGTGGGCCTCGACGGCCTGACCACCGCCCTCGACCGGATCCTGGCCGGCGGAATGGTCGGCCGTACCCTGGTCGACCCCCGTGCCTGACCCGAAATTGCGTAGCTCAGTGCCGTATCCGGCACTGGCGTACGCAATTTCGGAGAGAGGGGGGGTGCGATGACCGATCTCGAGTTGGCGATGTTGCTGGCGGACGCCGCCGACGCCATCACGCTGCCCGCCTTCGACTCCTCCACGCTCGAGGTCTCCACCAAGGGTGACGGCACGGTGGTCACCACGGCCGACCTCGCAGCCGAGACTGCGATGCGCGATCTCCTCTCGAGACATGCCCCCGACGACGGTGTCGTGGGAGAAGAACACGGCGTCACGGGCGCCGACTTTCGGCGTTGGTATCTCGACCCGATCGATGGGACGTCCAGCTTCGCGGCCGGGAGATCGGAGTGGGCGACGATGATCGCGGTCGAGGACTTCGACACGCTCACGGCCGCGGTCGTGTCGAGCCCGGCCCTGGGGAGGCGATGGTTTGCGAGCCGGGGAGAGGGCGCCTGGGCCAGGTCACTGCTGGGTGGAGAGGAGATCCCTCTCCGGGTCTCCCATGTCGACTCGGTTTCGATGGCGCGAGTGTCCGCGTGGCCTCCCGCTCACCGGATCGGTCCCACCGCGGCCCGGTCGGTGGACGCGTTCTTGGAGATGGCCGGTGTGGCGGCCGGCGCCGTCAGAGGGCGGGATGTGAAACCAACCCGTGACACGGGATTCCCCAACGCAGGAATCCTGATCGCCGCCGGGGCCCTCGACGGGTTCCTCCTGTGCGGAGGCGGGCCTTGGGACGTGGCTCCTCTGGCGTTGGTCGTCGAAGAGGCCGGAGGTCGCTTCAGCGACCTCGACGGCGGCCGGCGAGTCGACACCGGGGGAGCGCTGTTCACGAACGGACCGATCCACGACACACTGCTGGCCTGGGCTCGGGAGGACTGAGCTCCCGAGCAGCCGCGACGCCGATGTAGCGCACCTCGCAGTAACATCCCTGAGGCGGGTCGTTCCGACCCTGGCTGGAGCATCATGACGGGTTCTCTCGTAGCCCTCCTTCTTGGGATTGTTCTGCTGGCGTGGGCGTCCGACCAGTTTGTGATCGGCGCGGCCCGAATAGCGGTGATCCGGCGCGTACCTCCACTGGTCATCGGGGTCGTGATCATCGGATTCGGGACGAGCAGCCCCGAGCTGCTCGTCTCGTCGCTCGCCGCGCTGGCAGACCAGCCCGAGGTGGCGGTCGGCAACATCGTCGGATCCAACCTCGCCAACCTCAGCCTCATACTCGGGATCGGCGCACTCATCCTCCCGCTCGCCGTCGACTCCAGCACCGTTCGAAGGGAGGCCCCGATAACGGTGGCGGCGATGGCACTCTTCGCGGTCCTCGTCCAGGGAGGCCTGAGCGTCTTCGAGGGCGTGGTCCTGGTGCTGGCGATGGCGCTCGCACTGGCTCTCGTGATGCGGCGTCAGAATTCAGATCCGCTCGGATCCGAAGCCGTGGAGCTGGCGGGTGAGGGGCACCGCCTGGGCCCCGAGGCGGTTCGGACGGTCGTCGGGCTGGCGGGAACGATCGGTGGCGCCCAACTCCTGTTGACGGGGGCGGTAGATCTGGCAGACCGCGCCGGCATCTCGGCGGGATTCGTGGGCGTCACACTGGTCGCCGTCGGGACGTCCCTTCCGGAACTGGTCACGGTCATCCAGTCCGCTCGCCGCAAGGAGTCCGACCTGATCATCGGGAATCTGCTCGGGTCGAACCTCTTCAACGCACTCGTCGTCGGCGGCGCCACCGGGATCCTGGGACCGGGAACCCTCGACGCTCCTCGGCTGACAGGGGTGGCCTCGATCGGGGCCGTCGTGCTGGGGTCGACGGTGACGGTGATGATGATCTCCGGACGTCGGATCAGTCGGGCCGAAGGAGCGGCGTTGGTTGTGGCTTATGCGGCAGTGGTGCCGCTGCTCGCCTGAGTACTTACGCGCGAGAACGCGGCTCAGACGATTTTGTGATTTCGATGCGCCTCTGCCACATCGCGACCGGCCTACGATCTGTGGCCCATGTCCGCACCCCTGTCTGCGCTCGTCGACGCCTGGAAGGCACGCCACTTCCCGCCGCTCCCCGGTCGGTGGGTGGTGGCGTCCGGCGCCCGGGCGTTTGCCATCGCCGGCCTCTCCCGACTGACACAGGCGCCAACGCTCGTGGTCGTGCCGGGTGAACGCGACGCCGAGGACCTCACCGACGACCTCGAGCTCTTCACCCACAAGGCTGTCTTCATGCCGGCATGGGAGACGCTGCCATTCGAACACCTCTCCCCGAACGCGGCCACGATGGCGCGGCGGGCCCGGGCCCGTCACTTGTTGGGCACCGGCGGATCGGGCACCATCGTGGTGGCGAGTGTGCGGGCGGCCGTTCAGCGGTTGAGTCCGTCCAACCCGGCCCCGATCGTGTTCGAGCGAAACGGCGAACACGAGATCACCGAGTTGACCCGAACGCTGGCGGGCCTCGGCTACCAGCGCACCGATCGAGTGGAGGCTCGGGGCGAGTTCGCGGTGCGAGGTGGCATTCTCGATGTGTTTCCTGCCCAGGACGACGACGCCGTGCGCATCGACTTCTGGGGCGACACCGTCGAAGATCTCCGGATCTTCGCCGTCGGAGATCAGCGCTCGGCCGATCCCGTCGACACGGTCAACGTCTATCCGGCGCGCGAGTTCCGCCCCGATTCCGAGGAAGTCGTCGAGAAGGCCCGCAGGTTGGTGTCGACCGATCCCTGGAATGCGTCCGTGTGGGACAGACTCGTGGACGGAAACCACTTCGCAGGCATGGAGTCGTGGATGCCGTGGCTCGCCCCCGAGCGGGGGCTCCTCGACGAACTGGCTCCGGGGGTCTCGGTCGTGGTTGTGGACCCGGTCAAAGCATCGGAGAGGAGCCGGGACCTGCAGAAGGAAGAGGGGGACCTGGCAGAAGCGCTCGCCTCCAGCTGGGGGCAGGGAGCGCCTGAGGCGGGCGAGCATCCGGCCCTGTTCTTGGACCTCGAAGGCTCGGTCTCGCGCCGCCCGACGATCGACCTTCCGTCCATCGCCGCGTCGCCTGCCGACGAGGTGTTGACGGTGCGAGGCTTCGATGCCACGGCCGGAGACGCGGAGTCGATCGCGGCGGCGCTCCGGCGGCTCGAGAAGTCATCGATCACGGCCGTCGTGGCGATGGATGGCACGACTGCTGCCGATCGAGTCGCCCGAGTTCTCGCCGAAAACGACCACCCGATTCCCCGGCTCGACACTCTCGATCGAGTTCGTCCCGCCGTGATCGGGACAGGTATCCATCAAGGTTTCGTTCTCCCCGAACTCGGCGTCGCCGTGGTGGGGGAGCGGGAGGTGGCCGGTCGGCGACGGGCCCACCGCAAGACCGGTTCGCGGCGTCGGGCCGGTGTGGGCACCGAGTACCGAGATCTGAGTCCTGGAGATTTCGTCGTCCACTACAAACACGGCATCGGGCGGTTCGAAGGGCTGGTGTCGCGGGTGATGGCCGGAGTGGAGCGCGACTACCTGGTGATCGCCTACGCCGGCGCCGACAGGTTGTACGTCCCGACCGACCAGCTTGCGGCGGTGACCAAGTACACCGGTGGTGAGACCCCCCGGGTCTCTCGCATGGGTGGGAAGGACTGGGCCGAGACCAAGTCGAAGGTTCGCAAGGCGGTGGCGGCCGTGGCCGAGGAAGTGGTGAGGTTGCACCGCCTCCGTGCTCAGGCCAGTGGGCATGCCTTCGATATCGACAGCCCCTGGCAGAGAGAGCTCGAAGCCTCGTTCCCCTTCGAGGAGACTCCCGATCAGCTGTCGGCTATCGCCGACGTGAAAGTCGACATGGAATCGGATGCCCCGATGGACCGGCTCGTGTTCGGAGACGTCGGGTTCGGCAAGACGGAGGTCGCGCTGCGTGCCGCCTTCAAGGCCGCCACCGCCGGGAAACAAGTGGCGGTGTTGTGTCCCACGACCCTCCTCGCTCAACAGCACTTCGCGACGTTCTCGGAGCGGTTCGCCCCCTACCCCGTCCGCGTGGAGATGCTGAGTCGGTTCTTGACCGCGAAGGAGGCCAAGACCGTGGTCGCCGGATTGGCGACCGGTGAGGTGGACGTGGTCATCGGGACCCACCGGCTGCTGTCCGACGACATCAAGCTCAAGGCGCTCGGTCTGCTCGTGATCGACGAGGAGCAGCGATTCGGCGTTTCTGCGAAAGACCAGATCAAGAAGCTGAAGATCGGGGTGGACGTCCTCACGCTCACCGCGACTCCCATCCCTCGCACCTTGGAGATGGCGCTCACCGGGATCCGCGAGGTGAGTCACATCCGCACCGCTCCCGTCGACAGGCACCCCATACTCACCTACGCCGGGCCGTTCGACGAACAGACCGTGGCGGCCGCCATCCGGCGTGAGATGCTGCGGGAAGGGCAGATCTTCTATGTCCACAATCGCGTCCAGTCGATAGAACGGGCCGTGGCCCGGCTCCGCGACCTGGTGCCCGACGCCCGGTATGTGGTGGCGCATGGTCAGATGTCGGAAGGCCAGCTCGAACAGGTGATGCTCGACTTCTGGAACCGCGAATACGACGTGATGGTTGCGACCACCATCATCGAATCCGGTCTCGATCTACCGCAGGTCAACACACTCATCGTCGAACGCGCCGACCTGCTCGGTCTGGCGCAGCTGTATCAGCTGCGGGGCCGGGTGGGGCGGTCGAATCAGCGTGCCTACGCCTACCTGTTCCATCCGCCGGACCAGTCCCTCACGGAGGAGGCCCACCGTCGGCTCGAAGCAATCGGCGAGGCCACGGACCTGGGGTCGGGTTTCCAACTCGCCATGCGCGACCTGGAGATCCGGGGCGCC